>CAYYJE010000110.1:0-9711 GCA_964472165.1 uncultured Prolixibacteraceae bacterium
GGCTGCTGATATCCCGGAAATAGGGCGATGATTTGTCGATGCGGAAGACATCCCCCTTTTTGCGGATCACAAATCCGGCATCCCTGAAGGTATCGATATAGCGGTACACCGATCGCTCTGAAATCCCCAGCCTTTGCGCAAGCTGGCTGATATTGGCCGAGGTGTTGCCGGTCAGCATTTTCATAATCCGCAGCAAGCGGTCGATTTTGGGCTGGTCCATGGTGCTTTATAACTCATCCTTATCAATACCTGCCTGTTTCAGGATTGAATACATTGTCCCGACAGGCAAATCTTTCTTGTGCATGGGCACCACAGCCCGTTTACGGGAAACAGGATGCAGCCAGATTTGGTGGCTTCCATGGCTGCGGTCTAACACAAAACCTTTCTGCTTTAATATTCTAATAATGTCCTTCGGCGTTATTGAAGGTATATTGCTCATACTGCCGCTTCAAGGGTTAAGGCATATTCAAGTGTGTTCGATTCATCCGGAATGGGTTCGTTATGCGCAACGAGGCTTTCAATATATAACCCGATAGCTTCTTTGGCCATCGCAATTGCTTCATCAACTGTTTCCCCATAGGTTATGCAACCAGGCAAGGTTGGAACCGTCACAGTATAGCCTCCCTCCGGTTCCTTGTTTAATAAAACCCTGTATGTAAATTGCTTCATATTTTAACTTTAAACGATAAACTGGTACCTCTCTTGCAAATATAGTGAATTCTGATGAGGCAGCTGTAAAAATAAATGGTTGCTGTTTTGATCACTTCACATCACAAAATCCTACCTTCGCATCATTGGTGGGATCATCTCTTCCCACACACTTAACTAAAATCCTGAATGATGAAACGAATGTTTTTTTTAGTTGCCATCTTGGCAGCTTTATTGAGCGGCGGTTGTACCCCGCAACCTGTAAAAACGGTATGGCTCGATGAGATGGACCTCAGCAGCATGGAGATTGGCTGGGGCTCGAACCATGTGAAAAAGTCCGTCGACAGAAATCCGCTGACCATCAACGGCAATGTATACGAGCGTGGCGTGGGCACCCATGCCATCAGCAAATACCTCGTTGACTTGCAGGGAAAAGGAAGGCGGTTTGTCGCTTCCGTGGGAGTGGATGACGAAGTGAAGGGGCAGGCATCGCTGGAGTTTTTCGTCTTAGGGGACAAAAAGATCCTCTGGCAGAGCGGAGTGATGACCGACACCACCTCCGCCATTCCGGTTGAAATCGACATCAGGGGTATTCAGAAGCTGGCCCTTCTGGTCACCGACGGTGGCGACAACATCAATTTCGATCATGCGGATTGGGCCGATGCCCGTTTTGAGATCACGGGCGACACGATCCTGCCTGCACCGGTGGCTCCGGTTATCGAACCTTATATTCTGACGCCTCCCCCGGGAGACGCCCCCCGCATTAACGCTCCTTCTGTAACCGGAGCATCCCCAGGAAGACCTTTTATGTATAAAATTCCGGTTACCGGAAAGCGACCAATGACCCTTATCGCCGCCAACCTTCCGGCTGGTCTGGAGATGGACCCTGCCACCGGGGTGATTTCCGGAAAGGTCAGACAGGAAGGGGAATATACCGTCGATATCAGGGCGAAAAACGAAGCCGGGGAAGCCGCCCGTTCCCTGAAAATAGTCATCGGCCCCCACAAGCTGGCGCTGACACCTCCCATGGGATGGAACAGCTGGAACAACTGGGCATGTGCGGTTGACCAGGAAAAGGTTAAAGCCGCCGCCGATGCCATGGTATCCCATGGACTCATCGAGCACGGTTGGAGTTACATCAACATCGACGACTGCTGGCAGTCCCGCGAGCGCACCAAAGCCGGCGAACTGCTTCCCAACGAGAAGTTTCCCGACATCAAAGGGCTGGCCGGTCATGTCCACAGTTTAGGACTCAAAATCGGCATCTATTCATCGCCTGGACCCACCACCTGTGCTGGTTACCCGGGAAGTTACAAATACGAACTGCGTGATGCCCGCACCTGGGCCGGCTGGGGCATCGACTTTGTAAAATACGACTGGTGTGGTTACAGCAGAGTCGTGGAAGACAACTCCCTCGAAGCATATAAAAAACCATACCTGGTGATGCGTGAAGCCCTCGACCGGGTCGACCGGGATATCGTCTACAGCTTCTGCCAGTATGGCATGAAGGATGTCTCTGCCTGGGGCGCAGAGGTGGGAGGCGACCTGTGGCGCACCACCGGTGACATCGGCGATTCGTGGCACAGCCTGTCATCCATAGGTTTCGCACAGGGAAAGCATGCAGCCTATGCGGGACCCTCGGCATGGAACGATCCCGACATGCTGGTACTGGGGTATGTAGGCTGGGGTGCCAGTCTCTCCCCCACACAGCTTACCCCCGATGAACAATACAGCCATATTTCCCTCTGGTCCTTACTCGCCTCACCTCTCCTCCTTGGCTGCGACATGGAGCGTCTGGACGACTTTACCCTCAACCTGATCACCAACGACGAGGTGATTGCCGTGAACCAGGATGTACTGGGGAAACAGGCAGTTCCTGTGGTCAGGGCCGACGGCGTGGAAATTTGGGTAAAAGAGCTGGAAGATGGCGGCAAAGCCGCGGGTATCTTCTACCTGGGGAACCAGGCCCACGATCCGGTGGAAATGTTCAACTGGGACAATGAAAATTACTCCCGGAAAGTCACCGTCGACCTGGCTGCCCTGGGATTCACAGGAAAATGCACGGTTCGGGACCTCTGGCGCCAAAAAGAGCTGGGCACTTTCAGCGGCAGTTTCAACACAGAAGTACCCTTCCACGGAGTCGTGCTGGTGAAGATTAACGCCACGGAATAGTTCCCGGATGACTACCGGGAAATTTCGACTTGGATGGTCTGGACGGTTTTAATTTTTTCCGTTCCGGTATTTAATGTCACACTGAAAACAGGAACAGCGGTGCACCTGACCTTTCCTGTCAGTCTGACCGTTTTGACCTGCGCATCCTTTTCGGCCCGTACCACAACCAGAAACCGGTGAGGGTAAAGGTCAGCAGGGCTATGCCCATCAGGGAGGTGTAACCCACTTTGAATAGGCCGCTTCGGATTCCCAAAAGGCGGTCAATGATGGTGCCGTCATGAATGTGCTCAATGAGATCAGAATAACGGACTCCCATATGGAGCAACTTCCCGGTAGCTCCGTCGAGTTGAATTTCCCGGTATCCTTCGGTGAAAATGAATTTCACCGATCCTTTGTCCGGCCGGATATCCATCCTGTCAAGTTCCACGGAAACCCCGGAGGAGAGGGAATCCCGCATAATTTTGCAGGCATTTTTGTACAGGCTGTCCACCGGAAGCCAATCTCTTAATTCCGTGGAAGTCCCCCGGTAGGTATCCGGAAGGATCTTACCGTTGCTGTTTTTCTTCCAACCCAGTATGATCCCGGTTGAGGCGATAAGAAAAAAGAAAAAAAACAGCATGATGGCTGTGGTCCGGTGGACTTTCCGCACAGCCCGCAACGTTTGTGCCTGCTTAACCCGTTGCACATCCCTGAGATCAGGTATTCCGCATTCTGGCATCGTGGTTGAAAATTATAAAATCAGTGGCAAATTAACCATATTATTCCCGTTCTGCAAATCCGGGTGTCGTCATCTCATTCGTATTCCGGTCCCAATAACGGATAAATTTGTATGAATTTAAGGGGATAATTCCTATTTTTGCGAACAAAAAGGAATGGCGGTATTGAGGGTGATGTTTGTGATCCTGGGGAGTATCTCCCTGGGCGTTGGCATTCTGGGCATTGTGGTTCCCGGGCTGCCTGCCACGCCCTTTTTTCTGCTAACCGCAGCCCTTTACATGCGGAGCTCTGAAAAGCTCTATCATAAGCTGGTAACCGGCACCGTGGCCGGAAGGTACATCCGCGATTTCCACGAAAAAAAAGGAATGACCCTGAAAAGCAAGATCTGGGCCGTATCGCTGATGTGGACCATGATTGCCATTTCCTGCCTCTTCGGACTGGAATCCCTGACCGCAATGATCATTGTTGTGGCCACCGGCATTACCGGCACGGTGGTGATGGGATTTGTGGTCCCCACAGTCGGCAATGATCAGGAAATTTAGAATTCCTGGTTCATATTCCAAAAGAATTCCTGCCTACTGAAAACCAGAACCCCTTGCTTTTTGTTATAATCCCAAACACAATTTAAATTTTGATGAAACACTTAATCTGCCCGGTGTCTGATTTAAAGGTGAATGAAACCGTAACCAGGTTGACAGCGATGTTTGCAGTTGTAATTCTTGTGTCCACATTTTTCATCCATCCGGTAGTCGCTTGTCTGTTCCTGTGCGGGGAGTATTTCACCAGGGCTTATACCAACTTTACAAGTCCATTGTACAGAATAAGCAATTCCGCAGTGAAACTGGCAACTCTTCCCGGGAAGATGGTGGATAAAGCACCCAAAATTTTTGCAGCAAGGCTTGGATTGCTGTTTGTGGGGATGATCACGCTCTTCCACCTGCTGAAGCTGAAAACGGCGGCTACAATTGTCACAGCGCTGCTCATGACATTGGCCGGACTGGAATCACTGCTCGGGTTGTGCATGGGATGTCTGGTTTATACCTGGGTGGTTTTTCCGGCATTTGCCAGAAAGCCATACTCCATGAAGCCGGATAAAAGGCCATGAACATGGATCTTCCACACCATCCAACGAAATCCCAACAAAATTTTCTACTTTAATCCCCAAATTGGAAGATATGTCTTTACTTCTTTCTCCCCTTGCGATCAAAGGGATCACCCTGAGAAACCGGATTGCGGTTTCACCCATGTGCCAGTATTCAGCCACGGAAGGATATGCCAATGACTGGCATTTGGTACATTACGGAAGCAGGGCCGCCGGCGGTTCAGGACTCATTATCCAGGAAGCCACGGCTGTATTGCCTGAGGGACGCATCTCACCGGGTGATCTGGGATTGTGGAGCGACGACCATATCCCTGCCCTGCGTGAGATCACCGGTTTCCTGCATCAGCAGGGATCCATGGCGGGTATCCAGCTTGCCCACGCCGGAAGGAAGGCCTCCTGTGAACTGGCCTGGAATGGAGGGAAACAAGTTTCCCGCGAAGAAGGGGGATGGACAACAGTTGCCCCTTCCCCCATTCCGTTTAACAGGGATGAGGATGCCCCGCAAGCCCTTGACCAGGCCGGCATTAAGAAAGTGACGGATGGCTTTGCAGAAGCAGCCCGCAGGGCGCTGGAAGCCGGTTATGACATCATTGAGATCCATGCCGCCCACGGATATCTTATTCACCAATTCCTCTCCCCGCTAAGCAATCACCGGACTGATGAATACGGGGGCAGTTTCGGAAACAGGATCCGCCTGTTGGTTAATATCGTAAAGGCTGTCCGGAAAGTTTGGCCCGCCAATCTGCCATTGTTTGTGCGGATTTCGGTTACCGACTGGATGGAGGGGGGCTGGAATCCGGAAGAAGCCACGGAGCTATCTTCGATCCTGAAAGAGGAAGGGGTAGACCTGATTGATTGCTCATCGGGCGGATTGGTTCCTGATGCAAAAATCCCTGCTGGTCCCGGCTACCAGGTGCATTTTGCGGAAAAGATACGGAGGGAGGCATCCATGTTGACGGGAGCCGTGGGAATGATCACAGAAGCCCGGCAGGCAGAGGAAATATTGTCAGAAGGAAAGGCAGACCTGATCCTGATGGGCAGGGAAATGTTACGGAATCCCTATTTCCCGCTGTACGCAGCAGGAGAGCTGGGAGACGACATTTCCCGGCCACTGCAATATATAAGGGCAAAAAAGCAATAGCACCCGCTTCCACCGTTACTTTATCAAATCAGGTTTTGTTTTGAGATCCCCGAGTGATTTGCCTGTTGGATCGTCCCGGATTGGCCGGACGGGCACTTACCGGAGACCACCGGTTTGGGGATGGTCTTCCCTGAACCGCTCTTTGAGGCCTTGTTCCTGAATGAACTCCTTCTCCTGACACCACTGATGAGCGTGAAGTCTGATCCGGTATCTTTCCGGATTCCCTGGGTTCACGGGAGGAAGAAGAGCTTTGCGGCCGGGATTGCGGCTGCCTTTCATTCCCCGGCTCGCGGTTTGGAGATTGCCGGGGAGCTCTTCCCGTGGAAGAACGGTCATTTCCGCCTACCCGGTTCCTGGATTGATTTGATTCACGGGGTCTGTCCCATTCATCCGCCTCTTCCTCACCCTGGTCGCCGGTAAAGGGATGGTCAACCACCACAGGAATGGTCTGGTTGATCAGTTTCTGAATGTCACGCAGGTATGGCTTCTCCTCCACATCACAGAAAGAGATGGCGGTTCCACCTGCCCCCGCCCGGGCTGTACGGCCGATGCGATGGACATAGGTTTCGGGAATATTGGGAAGGTCATAGTTGACTACCAGTTGCAGCTCTTCGATGTCGATGCCACGGGCGGCTATGTCGGTAGCCACCAGCACATTGGAATCCCCGCTCTTGAAATTTCCCAGCGCCAGCTGACGCGCGCCCTGCGATTTGTTGCCATGGATCGCCGCCGCATCAATGCCCGATTTCTTCAGCATCTTCACAATCTTGTCGGCACCGTGTTTGGTACGGGAAAAAACCAGTACCGAAGCGCCGGGCTTCTGACTGATCAGGTAAGTAAGCAATTTGGGTTTGCCAGGCTTGCTGACAAAATAGACGGACTGCTCCACCCTTTCGGCGGTAGTCTGTTCCGGTTTCACGGTCACCTTCTCGGGATTGCCCAGGATTTTACGTGACAAATCCACGATATCGGGGGGCATGGTGGCCGAGAAAAAGAGGGATTGCCTCCTGGCAGGAAGCTGGGCGATAATCTTCTTAATATCGTGGATAAATCCCATATCGAGCATCCGGTCCGCCTCATCGAGTACAAAAAACCCGATGGTGTCGAGTGAAACATATCCCTGGTTCATCAGGTCGAGCAACCGTCCCGGGGTTGCCACCAAAACCTCAATACCCTTTTCCAGGGCATTGGTTTGAGCTCCCTGTTTTACGCCGCCGAAAATCACGGTATTCCGGATTCCGGTATGGCGGCCGTAGGCCGAAAAGCTCTCCGCAATCTGGATGGCCAGTTCCCTTGTCGGCGTGACGATCAACGCGCGGATTCCCCTGGCAGCGCGGTTTTTCTGCCTTTCCATGTAAAGGTGCTGCAGGATGGGGATTGCAAAAGCCGCCGTCTTGCCGGTGCCGGTCTGGGCAACGCCAAGGAGGTCTTTGCCTTTGAGAAGAATGGGTATCGCTTGTTCCTGAATGGGGGTCGGTTGGGTATATCCTTCGGCTTTTACAGCCTCAAGGATAGGCGCTATAATCTCTAAATCTTTGAATGTCATTGAACGTGTAAAAGGCTGCAAAGATAGAGAAATATTTCAGTTTTTCAGTTCCGGCCGTTCCTCACCTGAAATGGAGCCGGTCCCTTTCCCGGCCTTTAACCGCGAATTCCTCCGGAATAACCTTCCAGTTGTCGCGCGGAAGCGGGTTAATGACTTTGTTGCTTTCAATGTATTCCATAAGCATAGCCCGGAAATCACCCCTGGAGGCTGAAACCATCCTTTCGGGAAGGATTTCGGGAGCCAATCCGGCCCCGGTGGTCAGGTGCCCCCCACCGCCACTCCCCCGGTAAGAATTCAGGGCAACCAGGTAGGTTTTCGCCGGATTGAAAGGTTCCCCGTTTTCCATTCCCGTGATGGTTACCCGCTCCCCGGCAGGCTTGGATACATCCACGGTATACCGGATCCCGGCGGCGGAATCAAAATTGTAGGAAGGGTTTAACAGGACAGGCCGCGCCGCCTGGTTATCCCTGAAAAGCAGCAAATGGTCCGCATCGCTTTGCATCCGGTTGAACCATAATCCGTACGAATATTCCAGGTAACGGTGAATTTCGGCGCCCGTCAACTTCATGGTGTACAGGAAGTTCTCGTACCGGTACATTTTGAACAGGTCCCTGACATGGAGCATCCCTGCATCGATGCTCCCCGACACGGACAGCGGTGCCGCAAAGGAAACATCCGCTCCGGTGGTTTCAAGCTGCACCCTGTGGATCAGGTCCGTCAATGCGGAACTTCCGAAAAGGGCATCTGCGGAAACCATGGTGTTCCCGAGGCGGCCCACCTCCCGGTTGGCAAAAGTGAGGATTTCCTTCCGGTCCCTCCGAAAGTGGCGGGCAAATTTCCCGGGGGAAGGATTTTCATCAACCGGGATCAGGTGTCCGTTTCTGGAAGCGATGGTCCGGACACTCCCCCTGTCTCCCGGAAGAACGACCTCTGCCACGGCAAGGTTGCGCGCTCCGCTGCCGGGATTCAGCACGAGCACTTCTCCGCCGGCACTGTTGGTAACAATTTCGTTTCGCGGCCGGTGGTCATGTCCCAGGATAACGACATCGAAGCCCGGAACATTCTGGGCAATCTCTCTTCCGGCATTCTCGGCAAGGTCGGCCGGATCTTCCCGGTCACCGCCATAGCCGGTATGGAAAAGTCCGACCACCACATCGGGGTGTTCTGTATCCCTCACTTTATTAACCCAGAAACGGGCCGCTTCGACCATATCCCCGAAGGCCAGTCCTTCCCAAAGGTGGCCAGGCAGCCAGCGGGGCACCGCCGGTGTGATAAGCCCGATCACCGCGATCCGGATGCCTCCCTTTTCAACCACCGTGTAGGGCTTAAAGTAAGGCCTTCCGGTGCTCACTTCCGTCACATTGCCCGCCAGGTAAGGGAACCGGAAATCTTTCACAAGTTGGTTATAGACGGCCGGACCCGCTTCGATGTCGTGATTGCCCACCGTGGCTGCATCATATTTCAGGCTGTTCAGCATCCGGGCAAAGAGGTTTTTCCGCCGCTTCTGTAAAAAATTGGCATAATACGCCACCGGGGTTCCCTGTACCAAATCACCATTGTCAAGCAATACCAGATTGCTGCCCGGAATTATCCGCAATGAATCGACAAGGTAACCAACCCCTTCCAAAGAGGTTCTCCCCGGCTGACCTTCTTCAAAATCAAAGGGAAAAAGGGAACCATGCAAGTCGGAAGTGGCCGCAATTCGCAGGGTAACTTCCTGCGCCAGAGCCTGCAGGGTGAAAAGAACAACCAGCAGCAAAAGACTGAGCTTTATCTTCATCGGACAAAATCTTAGTTATCCGGGAAAATCCCCGGAAAATCCGATGCTAAAGATATTAAAAACCGGACATGCGTCCATAAGTCCGGTCATGATCCATGGCCGCATTATTCCTGACTTCCGCGATCCCGATATCATCAGGCTGGGAATCAACCCATTGTATACCACCTGGACCGGCCTGCACAAAACCGTGATGAGTATCAGGGAAATCCTGATTTCCGGGGAATATCTCCGAATTTCCGGTAAAAAGAAAAAAGTAACATCGCTAAACGATATGGAAAAAGATAAAAAATGAATATTTAGCGATTACAATCACTGATTTTTCATATATTTGGTGATTATAATCACTAAAATGATGATTCATCGGGTTCAGGAAGCATTAATAGAAAAGAAATTATCATCCGGAAAAGCGATTATTTTGTTAGGACCGCGACAAACGGGGAAAACCACCTTAATGGAAAAGATGATCTCCAAACTGGAAAATCCCCTGGTTCTGAATTGTGACGACCCATTCATCAGGTCTCAGTTGTCCGGTTCCAATACTGCACAACTACGGCAAATCATAGGTTCACACAAAGTTGTATTTGTTGATGAAGCCCAAAGGGTAA
>CAYYJE010000111.1:0-9690 GCA_964472165.1 uncultured Prolixibacteraceae bacterium
CGGCAAATCATAGGTTCACACAAAGTTGTATTTGTTGATGAAGCCCAAAGGGTAAAAAACATAGGGATTACCCTTAAACTCATTACTGACCAGATGAAAGATGTCTTGTTGTTGGTGAGTGGTTCTTCATCGCTTGAAATTGCCAATGAGATTAATGAACCTTTAACAGGACGAAAGTTTGAATTTATGCTTTATCCGGTCAGCTGGCAGGAGTTTCACCAACATACCGGTTACATTTCGGCCATGCAGCAGTTAGAGATGCGGCTGTTATACGGAATGTATCCGGAAGTCATTGTCCATCCCGGCGATGAAAAAGATATACTCAGGGAAATTACCGGAAGTTATCTCTACAAAGATTTGCTAAGCTGGAAAGGAATACGGAAGCCGGAGATCCTTGACAAGTTATTAAAGGCGCTTGCACTTCAAATCGGCAACCTTGTTTCGTACAACGAATTGGCCAACACGATTCAGGTTGATAAGAATACAATAAGTAATTACATCGATTTGCTGGAAAAGGCTTTTGTAGTTTTCAAACTACAGCCTTTTACCCGGAATCAAAGAAACGAGATCAGTTCAGGCCGTAAGATTTATTTCTATGATACGGGTATCCGAAATGCCCTGATCAATAATTTTAACCTACTGGAATCCAGGAATGATACCGGTGCTCTTTGGGAGAATTTTATGGTGGCTGAACGAATGAAATTCCTTCACTACAGCAGGCAATTTACTGGAACATGGTTCTGGCGAAACCATCAGCAAAAGGAGATTGACTATATTGAAGAAGCTGACGGGAAAATTTCCGCATTTGAATTTAAATGGAATCCGGGAAAGAAGTTCAAAGTACCATCGTCATTTACAGAACACTATGATATTTCAGATGTTGAGGTTGTAAGCAGGGGAAATTTTCTTCCGTTTGTTGGGGTAACCTGATTGCTTCATTTGAACCAGCCAGTGGTCATTCTTCCTCATCCTCCTGATCTTCCGACATGATGGTTTCGGCCAGGCCGGGAAGCATTGCGCGGGCTTCGGCGGCGGGGAGTTTCTCCACGTTGCGCAGGTGACGCTGGATCGCCCGTGTGCGGGCTCCCACCACGTTGTCGAGTTGTCCCAGTCCGGTCTGGATGTTGTTCTGGGCTTTGGTCAGCATTCCCCCGAATTTCTCGAATTCCGTCTTTACCGAAGAGAGGACCCGCCACACTTCACTGCTCCGTTTCTGGAGCGCCAGGGTGCGGAATCCCATCTGCAGGCTGTTGAGGATGGCCATCAGGGTGGTCGGCCCCGCCACGGTGATCTTGAACTCATCGCGCAGCTGGTCCACAAGGGGTGATCGGCGGATCACCTCGGCATAAATGCTCTCAAAGGGGAGGAACATAATGGCAAAATCGGTGGTATTGGGCGGGTCGATATACTTGTCGCGGATGTCGCGGGCCATCTTTTTAATGGTGTTTTCCAGGGCGACAGTAGCATCCTCAATGTCGCCGGGAATCGCGTTTTCGTAGGCCTCAATCAGATGCTCGTAGGTGTCTTTCGGGAATTTGGCATCAATGGGGAGGTAAACGAAGTCATTCTCATCTTCGCTGCGGCCAGGCAGTTTGATGGCGAATTCCACAGGATCGGCACTCCCCTTTTTGGTGCGCACGTTGGCATCGTACTGCCCGGGAGCCAGGATCTGCTCCAGCAGCATGGCCAGCTGGACTTCCCCGACGCCCCCGCGGAGTTTCACATTGCTGAGCACTTTCTTGAGGCCCCCCACGTCGGTGGCGATGGTCTGCATTTCACCCAGCCCCTTCTGCACCTCGATCAACTGCTTGCCCACCGTCTCAAAACTCTGTCCGAGGCGCTCACTGAGGGTCTTCTCCAGCTTCTCCTCCACGGTGACCCTGATGCTCTCCAGTTTGGCCTCCGTATTTTTAACCAGCTCACTCTGACGGACATCCAACTGACCAAACTTCTCCTTCTGCATCTCATTGAAGGTGTTGATGCTCTTTTCCAGCGTTTCGCCAAAACCTTGAATGGCCACGGCCAGGGCTTCCCGCATCAGGTTGTTGTCGTTTACCGACTTTTCGGCCAGGGATTTCAGCTTCTCCTCCACTTTGGCGGTGATTTTATCAAGCTGTTCCACAGTTTTCTGCGTCAGCTCCTTCTGCTCAGCTTTCAGCTCTTCCGTTTTCCTGCCCTGCTCCGTGGCAAACTCTTTGAGATTCAGGGCCTGTTCCTCACGGTTCGTTTTGTTGATGCCGGCCATCCGGTCGGTAAGGGCCTCTACCCTGTCGGAAAGTGTTTTGTTGATTCCCTGCAGGGCCTGCTGGTTTTGCTCCGTGATCCGGGTCAGTGAGGCCAGCATTTCCGTGCGGATCTCCCTGAGGGAGGTACTGAGTTCCGTGCGGTTATCCCTGGCAATGACCCCGTTTTCCTCCCGGTTGGTGCGGAACTCCTCCCGCGTGCCGGTTTCAATCCGGGAGAGGGCGCTTTGCAGTTCGGCAACTTTGTCCAGAAGGGGGGAATCCTTCCTTCTCCCCCGGAGGAGCAGGAGGATAGTCAGCACAAGTACGGCGAGTAAAAGTACACCGATGATAATCAGCAGGATGAGTTCCATGAATCCACAGTTTTTTGGAGCTATGAATTTAGTGCCTATTTCCGTCATAAAAAAATAAAGGCGAGATTCGGCACAAGATGCCACAATAGGGTTACTTAATGATCCACCATCCCCATGGAATTGAACAAATGGTTGGGCTTTTTCCACCGGATTCGGGCCACATAGAGGCTGCCGTCGCTCCCATACTGCTCGACCCCCCTCGGTTGCATCCATTCCGCCACAGTCACCCAGGTCTCATCGGGAGAAATGTCGGTTACACCGAAATTGCCAAGTCTGGCTCCCCGGTTGGGAACCAGAATCTGTTCCGATGAACGGATCACCTTCAGGGTGACCGGATCGATTTCTGCCATGAACAACGGGGCCCTGTGGCGAAAGACATGGTCGTTGCCGGCACCACGGCGTGTATAAACCAGGTAGAGCCCGTCACTGTGTGTGACCCAGTGCTGCTGGGTGTTGTAATTGCCCAGATCCGAACCATCGTCGAATTTCCACGGTTGTAAGGGAGAGAAATGCAGACCGTCAGTGCTCCTGGCAACATAACCCCGTTGGTCATGTCTGATGGTCAGGTAATATTCCCCCTTGAAATATGTCAGCGACGGTTCCCCAATACCTCTTGAAGTGTCGGAGATTGTCAGAATATCACCATGATTCAGGAAAGTCAGGGTTTCACCGTCAAAGCGACACCGTGAAACTGTTACCGCAGAATTTGCCCCCGGAATCTTAAGCGACACAGGCAGCAGGATGGTTCCGTCGGGCAGGTCAACCCTTTGTGTGCAACCGGCTCCACAATTGTAATACTTTTCATCATCCGGCATCTTCAGTTTTTGCCAATCACTCCATCTGTTGTTTTCGGGATCATAGACTGCCCATGAAGTATGCCTTGGCCTGACAGTAGGCACTTTCCAGTCGGGGGTATATGCGACGGTGTGCCCTGTACCAAGCAGCTTTCCTGATTTTTTGTGCCATCGTGGCCAAAAATCACTGGCTGCCACCGGCCGGTTTACACCATCAATGTTCTCAAACCGCACGGAAAGTGGTACAATCTGCTCAACCTCTGACCAGCTTTTGCCTAAGTCGTCGGAATAAAAGCCGTACATGCCCCTGAAAACATCGCTGCCATCCAGATCCACCGTATTCATGGTCATCACCACCCGGGGAATGCCCTTCTTCCCGGCACCGGGAACAATTCCCGCCCTCGGGTGTGCCCAGCATTTGTGCCCGTCGAACAGCCTCACCGGTGCATCCAGTCCGGATTGATATTTTTTCTTTGAATTACAGGTTGAATAACACAGCCCCGGGAAGGGCACCACTATTACCGGCAAGCTACTGACCAGAAAGGTTTTCAGGAAATTTCTTCTTCCTGAATCATGCTGAAAAAACACCTTATTATGAATCTCATTTCTCATCCGGGTCATTTTAGTTTTTTTCCTGAGCGGAAGATTTCCTCCAGGGGAATACTTTCAAATACCATATCTGCTGTACTGCCTTCATACAGTATCCCGATGCTGTTTTCACCGATGGATGTCAGGCAGGAGTAACCCCTGCTGTTTCCCTCGTCCAGCAAAAGCCAGTTTTCTTCCGGCCAGGTTCTGCCATCGTCAAAACTTACCTTGATGGTCATGTGGTGACGCCCTGTTTTTGTATTCGGATTTGAGAAGAGCAGGATCGTTTTTACCTCCCCGTTCGCGTGGTACGTATGTTTATGCAAGGAGGCCATGCAGGTGGATTCAATCAGGGCAGAGCGGGAGGAGGGATGCTCTTCCCAGCTTGCCCCCAAATCACCGGTTGTCACCACCACCCGTCCATTGGTATCCGACTGGTTGTCGTTGTTGAGGTTATAGCGGGCATTCAGCATGATGCTTCCATCGGTGAGCTGTGCCGCCATATTTTCGGTGGTTTTGGAGAAGGCGGGGGTACTTGTAGTCCAGGTTTCACCCCCATTCTTGCTCCAGGTGATGTTTGAAAAGGTTTCCCCCTCCCGGTCCCTTCCCTGGGTGGGAAATACCAGTGTCCCGTCGTCCAGGGTAATGCCCTGTCCGGGTGCCGGTGCCCACAACCACCACTCCTCCTTCTTGCACATACGGGTCAGGTTTACCGGTGCACCCCAGGTTTTTCCATCGTCGGTGGATGTGGCCACCAGAAACTGGGAAGTCTCTTTTTCCCCGAATCCCGGCTGTGATCCCCTGTTTCGCCACTGGTGGTTCCATTCCCTGCTCTCGCGGTTAAGGTCATCAATCCATTTTCCGTTGTCGTCAAGAACCCCGTGCATCCAAAGACCTGCCAGAAATATCCGGTCTGAATTTTTATCCACCAGGATACAGGCATCACTGACCCCGTTGAACTTTTCCGGGAGTCCTCCCCATTCTCCCTGATCCAGTCCGATCCGCATGGGTTCCCAGCTGTTGCCGCCATCGGTGCTCCTGCTTACCCCGATGTCGATATCTCCCTGAAGGTCACGGCTGCCCTCCCGCCGCGCATCATAAACCGCCAGCAGGGTTCCCTTTTGGGTTGTGGCAAGCCCCGGTATCCGGTATGTATGTACATTGTCGTCATTGTGCTTTCTCAGAGCCACCCCGATCCGCTGGGGAACAGCTGTTTCAGCTCCTGAAGGAATTGTGACCGTTCGGTCCCCGAATTGCATTTTTGTGCAACGGGCTATGATCTTCCCGTGCAGACCGGCATCCGCCGCCAGTTTCACGGAAACCATGAAAAAGGAGGGGGAAGCCAGGGAATCCAGTTCTCCCTGAAAACGGATTTTTCTGGCCGCAGGCATAACCCTGCCAAAAGGTTCAGCCTTCTTTCCCGCTTTGTATACTGAATCGCTGCCCAGATAAAATAGCCGTACCGAATCGACAGAAGCCAGGTCATCACTCCCTGAAAGATCGATGTCCAGGGTAACGCTGGCCAATCCGGGTATGGAATGGAGGCTGACGGCCCTGACCAGCAACACCGGATTGACCTCGTTGAATTTCAACACAGGCAACCGGGGCTGCCGGGAAGAAACCAGCAAGTCAGGGTTCACCATTCGGCATGAACAGAACAAAACAGAAATCAGAATAACAAGACGTATTCTACTCATAATAATTTTTTTAACTGACTTTTTAAACGGAAACATCCATCACAAATTTAAGGAAAGCAGTTAGTATGTAAAACCTTTTGCAGAATTAATCAGGCATAGATTTTCAATCCTTCATGATGTTTTAAGCTAAAATAATTAACGGCACAAAAATCAGGATAAAAATCAAAGACCTGACAACGATAAAACTCCTAACTTTATCACAACCTAAATTGTAAACTACAATGAACAAGACCAGCGATAGCGCATTCCGCTACTTTCACCAACCAGGCTGCAACTGCTGCCAGAGTGAACACGAATCAACCTCCGGCGAAATCTCCAGGCGACATTTCATGAAGGTATCCGGTGCCGGCATTTTGGGGGCCATTGCCTTGCCTGCAATCTCCTGGGCTGAAATTTCCGGCGCAAATGCAGCGGATGGGTACGTCGACAGACGTAAACCCCTGATCGTCAAACCTGTTTTTTCGTTCGAAATTCCCAAACGGAAACCCCAAACCAGCTGGCGGAACTGGGGAGGAATCCAGACCGAAAAAGATGCGGAAGAGGAAGAGACCCGCATCAGGGGAGAATTGGAAGCACTGAAGAATACTGCAGATTTTCCGGTTGAATTCCTTCCGGTTTCAAGTATACGCGCTTCCGGCGACCTGAACAACCTTGGGGATACCTCACAGGTTGACCTCTTCCTGGTTTACGCTGCCGGAGGCGGAATGGACCGGTTTGATACACTGAACAAAACCGGGAAAAACATCGTTTTCTTCTGCCGCTACAAGTCGGGACCGGTTTATTTGTGGTACGAAATCATCAGTCCGCGGTACCTTCGCCAGCATACCGACATGCTTTCCGTGAACGAAATTACGGAGGAGGATGTCGTCATTGACAGTTCCGATGAATTGTTGTGGCGGCTGAGGGCACTGTGCGGTTTGAAAAACACCGTCGGATCACGGATACTGGCCATCGGGGGACCCGGAGCCTGGTCGCAGCCTCTTGAGGTGGTCATGAAAGCCGTGGAAGAAAAATACAAACTGGACATCCGGACCATCACCTATGAAGAACTTGGAAAACTGATCACCGAAGCACGGCAGGACGAGCAGACCACAGCCCGTGCAAAAATCCGCGCCGGGGAGTATCTCCGCCTCGCCGAAACAAAATTGGAAACCCGCCGTGAGTATGTGGAAAACTGTTTTGTACTGGAGGATGTTTTCAAAGCCTTAATGGATAAGTACAGCTGCAGGGCGATCACCGTCAATAACTGCATGGGCACCATCATGCCCCTCTCGGAATCCACGGCATGTCTGACCCTGAGCCTGCTTAACGACTCAGGTTATCTTGCATTCTGTGAATCCGACTTTGTCGTCATTCCGTCGGGAATCCTGCTTTCTTCCATTTCCGGTAAACCTGCCTTCCTGAACGATCCCACCTTTCCGCACGACAAATCGATTACCCTTGCCCACTGCACGGCCCCGCGAAGAATGGACGGAAAGAAACTGGAACCTGCCCGGATCCTCACTCACTTTGAATCAGATTACGGGGCAGCTCCGAAAGTGGAAATGCTTGTGGGACAAACGGTCACCAACATTATGCCTGATTTTGCATTTAAGCGCAACATCGGTTTGAAAGGTAAAATCACCGGTAATCCCGACCTTGCCATCTGCAGGTCGCAAATCGACATCGACTTTGAATGTGATGCACGGAAAGTGGCCGAAAAGATGCCCGGGTTCCACTGGGTCACAGGGTATGGCGACTACATCAGGGAAACGGAGTACGCATTCCGGAAGATCGGAATCGAATTCGAAAACCTTGTATGAGGCACCCTGTTGTGTCAGGCCTCTTCCACTACTTTCCATCCCATGGCACCGGCCAGCGCATAAACCGGTTCTTTCAGATCGCCGTAGAATGTGACCCGGTGCCATCCCCAGGTATCCCATTGGGTGAAGAGTTTTTCCATGTCACCGAGGGGTTCCGCACATAGTTTGGTACGGCATGCCCTGTCGTTGGGGTCATTTCCGACAGCTTTTGCCAACGGAAGAGGCCGCACCATAAGCATAAGGAGAAATGGCCAGGCAGGCCCCGCAGGCGGCACAGGAGGAAATAAACCTCCTGCGGGAGAAGCTGCCACCTCCCCCGGGAGAAACTCTTTTCCAGGTATTCATCGTGTTTAGTTCAATAGTATAGTCAAAGTTACGATTTACATCCGGACTACCTTGACGGCAACACGACATATTTTATCCGGAAATTGTAATTGTGTCGTACCTTTGTCTACCAATCGCTTAACGAAAAAAATCTGCCATGAAAAAGATTTTATTAATCAGTGTTTTAACCCTGTTCTGCCTTGCCGGAATGACCCAGAACAATGCGTTGCTCAAACTGAACCCGGAGAAAAACAAAACCTACCGTTTCAGGTTCTCCTCGGAACAGACCACCAGCCAGACCGTTCAGGGAATGACCCAAAACGTGGAATCGAATACCAATTACGTGGTATCATTAAAGATGATGGATGCCACTCCTGATTTTCTGGTTACTGAAATCCGGTTCGACACCATCGAAGTCCGGTCCAATGCCATGGGCAAGACTACCATCATGAGTTCCGCCCGGGAAGGGGACGTCACTTCCAAAGAGACCTCCGACCTGCTGTCGTATTTCATGAACCAATTGAGTAAAAATGCTTTGTTTGTCAAAATCGATTATGCAGGTCACGTGGTCGACATCGTCAATGCAAAAATGCTGTCGGATATCGTGCTGAAGGATACCGCCTCTATCACCGTGACCGGCATGATGGGCAATGCCCTCAAAAAACAGATCGTCGGCATGGTCAGCACGAGCAGTCTGAAAAATATGATTGAAGCCCTCACCTGGAACCTGCCGGGGCAGGAGGTTTCCACAGGCGCAAACTGGCAGATTATCCAGAAGATGGAATCCGGGGGTATGAACCTCGACATTGTAACCAGCTACAAGCTGGACAACCTGAAGGAGCATGCTGCCGGCATCACGGCCCAGTCCGACATCAAAGCCGCAGCCAATGCCACCCCCCTCAATTCCGGAGGGGCCACGGTGACCTATGACGACCTGAAGGGAATAAGCAAAACTACCCTGGTTGTCGACTCACGAACAGGCTTTCCCATTGAAAGCAGCGGAAAAACCAGCATCTCGGGAAACCTGGGCGTCAGCGCCCCCGGATTGAGCATGCAGATTCCGCTGACCATCAACGGGGAAACCAGAATAATGGCCCTGTAGTACGCAACAGGCAAATATAAAAACAGCCATTAAACATTTACTCCACCCGGTGAGTGTCCCACTTATGGCCAATCCGTAAGACCGGTAAATCCAAACGAGTCAAAACCATGAGAAATTCTCTCTTTTTTTTGATGCTGCTGATCACCCTGTCTGCCAATTCCCAGAACATCAGGGGAACGGTTTGCCTGGAAAAGGACAGGTCGCCCGTCCCGTTTGCATCGGTCGGACTATTGCAACTTCCCGATTCGGCGATGGTCAGGGGAGGTATCACCCTGACCGGCGGGGACTTCCTGATCGAGAACGTGAAACCGGGCAGTTACCTCCTCCGGGTTAGTTTCGTAGGATACAAAACAGGGGAAAAAACCGTTGTGGTGGAGCAGGGTGTAACGGAACTGGCCTTGGACACCATTTTCCTGACAGAGACCACCACCGAAGTGGGGGAAGTGGAAGTGGTGGCCGAGCGGCTGAAAGGAAAGGAAATGGTCGACCGCACGGTCTATTCCGTTCCGGAAGCCATTGCCAAAACTTCCAACACC
Source organism: uncultured Prolixibacteraceae bacterium (assembly GCA_964472165.1). Taxonomy (GTDB): domain Bacteria; phylum Bacteroidota; class Bacteroidia; order Bacteroidales; family Prolixibacteraceae; genus UBA1413. The sequence goes on from CAYYJE010000111.1 coordinate 9,440, forward strand.
GGATACGACCTTCTGAAGAAAATCCCCCAGGTGAATGTTGATTTCCAGAACAATGTCACCCTTAACGGGAGCAGCAATTTCATCATCCAGGTCGACGGAAGGCAGCGGACCCGGGAGTTCCTGGCCAAACTCATCCCCACCGATATCGAGAGCATCGAAATCATCAGCAACCCATCGGGGAAATACGAGGGCAATATCGACGGGGTGATCAACATCATCCTGAAGAAAGAGGCGCGGTTCGGACTGAGCGG
>CAYYJE010000112.1:0-9604 GCA_964472165.1 uncultured Prolixibacteraceae bacterium
CAGGCGTTCCTCTTCCCGGGATTTGTGGACAACGGGAGCAGCGACAACTGCGGCATCGACCAGATGATCCTGAGCAAACAGCTCTTTACCACTGCCGACATCGGGTCACACCAGGTCAAAATGACCATTGTGGACAGAAGCGGGAACACGGATTACTGCACGGCCACGGTGAATGTATACGGGAAAGCCACGGCATCCACGGCATCGGCCAGGACCAATATGGCTCCCACGATTGCTGATGTGGCCGGGGTAACCATCGTGAAGGAGCCGTTGTTGCTGGAGATCCCGCTGACACAGATCACTGCGGGCGAGACCGACGGGTCGCAGAATGTGGTGTCAGTGACAGCCACGAGCGACAATCCGGCACTATTTACCGGCTTGCAGGTGGAATACATTCCGGGAGAAAAATCGGGGATGTTGATAATGTCGGTGGCACCGGGAGTGAGCGGCGAAGCGGTGGTGACGCTCTCCGTGAAAGACAACGGCGGCACGGCCAATGGCGGTTCGGATACGACCCTGAAGCAGTTCCGGGTAACGGTAACCGCTGGCAGCGATGCGATAACGGTGATCCTGCTCGATGGGGCGGGCAGCCAGCTGGCAACCGGCATAGCGGGTGTAAAGAGTGACTTTGCACTGAAAGTGTGGCCGAACCCGACGAAGGGGAGGGTGAACATCGACCTGACGTGGAACGGGATCCGGCAGATGGAAGTGAAAGTGTACAACATGCTGGGAGTGGAAGTCTTCAACAGGGAGTACAAGGCCGGTGAGATGGTCTGGTTCGACCTGTCGGATAAAACCTCCGGGATGTATCTGGTACAGATGAATATCGGGGGAACACCGGTGATCCACAAGGTGATCCTCGACAGAAAATAGCGGTTAACATGAATTAAGAGGGTTCCCTGAGGAACCTGGTTACAAAGCCGTCCCTGCAAAGGGGCGGCTTTTTTAAACTTCTTTTTATTTATCTTTGCTTCTCCTTCTAAAATTATTTCGATGAGCGACAGGCCCTATATTCTGGTTACCAACGACGATGGTATTCATGCCAAGGGATTGCATGAATTGATTGAAGTAATGCGGTTATTCGGGGACCTTGCCGTCATTGCCCCCGAAGTAGCCATGTCGGGAATGTCGAATGCCATTACCGCCGACAGGCCGCTGCGGGCGGTGAAATTGTCGGAAGAACCCGGTATGACGGTGTTCAAATGCAACGGAACCCCAGTGGATTGCGTGAAACTGGGTTTCAATCACCTGCTGGACAGAACCCCCGATTATGTGGTTTCCGGAATCAATCACGGGGCAAATTCCTCCATCAGTGTCATTTACAGCGGTACCATGGGGGCGGCCATCGAGGGATGCCTTCACGGAGTGCCGTCGGTAGGATTCTCGTTGCTCGATTTTAATCCGGATGCCGACTTCGGAAAGGCAAAGATTTATACCGCCAGGATTTTCCAAACACTTTTGGATAATGAATTGCCCCGCTTTACCTGCCTTAATGTGAATATCCCCGTGGGTGTGCCCAAAGGAATTCAGTTTTGCCGGCAGGCCAGGGGAAAGTGGATCGAGGAGTTTGAAAAACGTACAGATCCCCATAACCGCAACTATTTCTGGCTGACCGGCTCCTTCATGAATTTTGAGGAGGATGCAAAAGATACCGACCTCTATGCACTGAATAAAAATTATGTGTCGATTGTTCCGGTGAAGGTCGACATGACCTGTTATGAAGCCCTGGATGAACTGAATAGCTGGAAGTTCTGATGGGACAGGCCCGGTTGAGAAAATACAACTCCCTGACGACAGGCTTTATCCTGGGCATGGTACTCCCGTTGGTTGTTTTGCTGGGAATTGCCCTGGTCCGGTATCCTTCGGTACCTTTTTTCAAGCTCCTGACGCATCTCTGGGAGATGAAACTGCTGGTGAAAATCGTGAGCCTCTGCGGATTTGTGAATTTGCTGGTTTTTACCTTTTTCTACCGGAACAGGATGGATATGGCTGCACGGGGAGTGATCATGGCGACCTTCTTCTATGCGGTAATTGTTCTCATTTCCAGGTTGGTGTAGGTTGTTTGCCACCACCTCCCCCGGCTGCGCCGCTCCATATTGCGTGTCTGACCCCCACACCCCCTAAAGGGGGCTTTTGACTCCAATCCAGACTCCGGTTATCCCCTCCCTGCCGGACCAGGCCCCCTTTAGGGGGGAAGGGGGTCAAACAGACCAAGGATTACCGTCAAAAGCCCTTTATGGCGTGGGAGTCGGGGTTGTGTGAAAAAAATATACTTTTGTTTCCCATGAGATATTTCATCATTGCAGGTGAAGCTTCAGGCGACCTTCACGGATCGAACCTGGTCAAAGCACTGAAACAACAGGACGGGACCGCGGAATTTTGCGGATTTGGCGGCGACCTGATGGAGGCGGAAGGGGTCATTCTGCTGAAACACTATCGCGATATGGCTTTTATGGGAGCCATCGATGTGATCCGGAATCTGGGAAAAATCGGGAAGAACTTCCGGCTTGGCATGGAAAAACTTCTGGAATACCAGCCTGATGCGCTTATCCTGATCGACTATCCCGGTTTTAACCTGAAAATGGCGAAATTCGCCCATGACCGCGGGATTAAGGTATTTTACTATATCCTTCCCAAAGTGTGGGCCTGGAAGGAATGGCGTGTGAAAAAGCTGAAGCGGGATGTCGATGAATGCTTTTCCATTCTTCCCTTTGAGGAGGAGTTCTTCCGCCGCCATGGAATTTCTGTCCACTATACCGGCAATCCGCTGCTGGATGCGATCGAATCCTCAGAGGTGGATCCAGTCTCCCGGGACTCTTTTTTACGGAGGAACGGGTTGCCCGACAAACCCCTTGTGGCTTTGTTGCCGGGAAGCCGGGTGCAGGAGATCAGGATGGTACTGCCTCTGATGACGCAGATAGCCCGGGAATTCCCCGCCTGCCGGTTTATGATATCAGGGACACCGGCCATCGACCCTTCGCTCTATCTCCGCTATTCTGCCGACCCTTCCATTCCGGTAATCCAGGGGCAAACATACACCATGCTGAGGCATGCCCATGCAGCGCTGGTCACCTCAGGTACAGCCACGCTGGAGACCGCACTGATCGGTACTCCGCAGGCCGTACTTTACAGAATGGCGGGAGGCAGGCTGGGGTATACCCTGTTTAAGCGGATCTTCCTGAAGGTGAAGTTTGTTTCGCTTCCCAACCTGATCCTGGGATATGAAGCGGTGAAGGAATTTGTCATGCATGAAATGAACTTTGACCGGGTGAAACCCGAAACGGACCGTTTGCTGAATGACCCGGCATACAGGGAAAATATTTTTCACCACTATCACGTTTTGAGGGAGAGGATGGGGGAGAAGGGAGCGAGCGAAAGGGCGGCACAGGTGATGGTCAGTTTACTGAGGGGAAATAAGAAATAATAAATAACGAATAACGAATAACGAATATCCAATATCCAATATCCAATATCCAATATCCAATACAGAATCACCGGATCACAGAATCACAATAAGTATGTTTACACTGTTTAAGAAAGAGATCATCCAGTTTCTGGGTTCCCTGACCGGGTATCTGGCGGTGGTGGTATTTCTTCTGGTCAGCGGATTGTTTCTGTGGGTTTTCCCGGGGAATTACAACATTCCGGAAAGCGGGTATGCGAGTCTGGAACCCTTCTTCCAACTGGCTCCGTGGCTCTACCTGTTTCTGGTGCCTGCTGTCACCATGCGGATTTTTGCGGAAGAAAAAAGGAGCGGAACCCTGGAGCTGTTGCTGACACGTCCTTTAACCGATTTCCGGCTGGTAGCGGCCAAATTCCTGGCTGCCCTGGTATTGGTGGGTTTTTCCCTGTTACCCACACTTTTGTATTTTTTTTCGGTTTACAGATTGGGAAATCCTGTGGGAAATATCGATACCGGCAGCACCTGGGGAGCCTTCACCGGATTGTTTTTACTGGCAGCCCTCTATATTTCCATCGGTCTTTTTGCGTCAGTGGTGACCGACAGTCAGATTGTGGCGTTTATTTTTTCCATGTTGTGCGCTTTTGTATTTTTCCTGGGTTTCGATTTTATCGCGAATTCAGGGATACCCTATACCCTCGCGAAAACTTTGTCGTGGTTCAGTATCAACGACCATTTTCTCTCTCTGAGCCGTGGCGTCATCGACGGAAGGGATCTGTTCTTTTTCGTGGGAATGACGGCTTTCTTCCTGGTATTGACTATGGTAATGCTCCGGCGAAGCCGGAATTCCCTGGTCAGGGCAGGGAAATGGATGGCTGGTTTGGCAGGCGCCCTTTTCCTGTTGTTCCTGATTTCGGAAAACAGCCGTTTCCGGATCGACCTGACAGCCGACAAACGCTATTCCCTGTCTGCAATTGGTAAAGAAGTGGCGCGTTCCATCGATGAACCGGTGACCCTTGAGCTTTTTCTGGAAGGGGAGTTGCCTCCCGGATTCCGGAAACTGCAGCAGGCCATTGTGGCCAAAGCCAAAGATCTGGCCCGTTATTCCGGTAAACCGGTGCGGATTAAAGTAACCGACCCCTATACGGCTATGCCGGCAGCACAGCGCGATCCTTTTTTTGAAGAGCTGACGGCAAAAGGGATCCGTCCCACTGACCTGCGCCGCAAGACCAGTAAAGGTACTGAGACTACACTCATCTTCCCGGGGGCGCTCCTCACCAGGGGAGATCAACAGACCAGCGTCAATTTCCTGAAAAACAACCCGGGTCTCAATCACGAAGTGAATCTCAACCATTCGGTGGAGAGTGTGGAATATGAACTGGTATCTTCTCTTCTCAGGGTAATGGATGATGAAAAGCCCCTGCTGGTATTTTTGCAGGGACATGGTGAGCTGGATCCTTACCAGGTGGAAGACCTGGCCACAGCGCTCTCCTCCTCTTTCAGGGTGGAGTTTTCCGACCCTTCCGGACTGAAAGGGAGGAATCACATTCCCGGGGTACTGGTTATTGCGGACCCCAACGAACCCTTCAGCGAAGCGGATAAACTGGTGATCGACCAGTTGCTGATGAAGGGAAGCCGGATCCTCTGGTCGGTCGATCCGGTGGAGGTGAGTCTCGACAGTCTCTCTCAGGGTTTCATGACCGTGGCTTTCCCCCGTGATCTGAACCTGAATGACCAGCTTTTTCAGTATGGGGTTCGCCTTAACAGCGACCTTGTACAGGATGTAACCTGTGCACAGATTATGGTCAATACTTCGCTGTCGGCCGACAAACCGGTATTCACCCCCCAGCCATGGTACTATTCCCCGTTACTCACGCCCGCCGCTGACCACCCGCTGACCAAAAACCTAAATCTTCTCTATAGCGAATTTGTCTCCTCCGTGGATACCCTCAGCAATCCGGAAGCCCGGAAATCCACCGTTATTTTAAGTTCATCCCCCTATGGAAGGGTGGTCAGGACTCCTGCCGGGGTTAGTCTGGAGAGCATCAACAGGCCTCCGGCAAGGGAGTTGTTCAACCGCCCCCATATTCCCGCTGGTGTTCTTCTGGAAGGTAAGTTTCAGTCGGTTTTCAGAAACCGGATCGTTACCCACCTCGGGGTGCCGGCCGGTGAACTCCTGGAAGAGAGTCCGGATACCCGGATAATGGTTTTCTCCGATGGTAGCCTGATGGCCAATAAAGTGAGAATGGTTCCAGGAGAGAAACCCCAAATCCTTCCGCTTGGCTACGACAGGGTATCGCGACAGGTTTTCGGCAACAGGGAGTTTTTTATCCGCGCCATTCAATACCTCGACGACGAAAAGGGGGTGATGCAGTTACTCAATACCTCCCTGAAGCTCAGGTTGCTCGACAAGGTGAAGCTCAGGGAAAAGGGACCCCTTTGGGCCTGGGTAAATACCGCCCTTCCGGTGCTCTTTGTGCTCGTTTTTGGCCTGACTTTCAGCAGGCTGAGAAGAAGAAGATATTCCGCTGATAAATCGTAAAAAAATCGGTGCTGGTTTCATTCGTGCTTACCGGATAAGTTTGTATATTCGTGAACCGGTAAACCCGCTTTCCGGTGAAACGCAACAGGATCTTTAAACCAGCTGTGAACCCGGGAGAGGGGTATCTGTAATATTCTGAGAAATAATTAGTTATAAAAATAAAAATTTACGTCCATGAAGTTTGTTGTATCCAGCACCGGGTTACTGAGTCATTTGACTGCCATCAGCAAAGTAATCAGTAACAAGAGTACCATGCCCATTCTTGACAATTTTCTTTTCAAGGTTTCCGATTCCGGATTGACAATTACGGCCTCTGATTCAGAATCGACATTGATCACTTCCCTTGAACTGGACAATGTGGAGGGGGAGGGTATTATAGCCTTACCTGCCAAATTGCTGATTGATACCCTGAAGGAATTTCCGGAGCAACCGCTGACATTCCAGATCGATACTGCTTCTTCCGGAATTCAGATTTTTTCCGAGAACGGAAAATACAGCATCGTGGGGTACGACGGGGAAGATTATCCTGAAACACCCTTTGCCGATGAGGAAAGTGTGTCAACAGTCAGGGTGGGGCGTGATGTTTTAATGAAGGGAATCGAAAAGACTTTGTTTGCCACGGCTGATGATGAATTAAGGCCTGTGATGAACGGAATCTTCATCGAAATGTCGCCCGATTATATGAGTTTTGTAGCCTCCGATGCCCACAAACTGGTACGTTATCGAAGAAGGGATGCCAGGTCCGAAAACCAATCCTCTTTTATCCTGCCTAAAAAGCCGGCTTCCTTGTTAAAAAACCTGCTGATGAGGGAGGAATTCGATGTGAAAATGCAGTTCAATGACAAGAATGCTTTTTTCACAATGACCAATTATCAGTTGATCTGCAGGCTTGTAGAGGGAAATTATCCTTCCTACAATTCGGTGATTCCTGCCAACAATCCAAATGCGATGACAATCGATCGCCTGGCTTTTTACAATACGGTAAAACGGGTTTCCGTTTTTGCCAATCAGGCAAGTAACCTTGTCAAACTGACCATCGGGGGTAACCAACTGGTTGTATCCGCGCAGGATATCGACTTCTCTATTTCTGCTGTGGAACGGTTAAACTGCGAATATGAGGGCGATGATATGGAAATCGGCTTCAAATCCACTTTTCTGCAGGAGATCCTTTCCAACCTGCCCTCTGCAGAAATCAGGCTGGAAATGAGTGACCCCTCACGTGCCGGATTGCTCCTCCCGGAAGAGAAGGAAGAGGAGGATGAAGATGTACTCATGCTCCTGATGCCTATGATGATCAATGTGTAACCATTATAAACACGGGAAGGGGATCCTGTTTGAGAAGAAGTGTTCTTCCGGGCAGAGATCCCTTTTTTTTTGGGATCACTTTACCCTAACCTATAACCGGGATATCCGTATGATAGCTTGATATGAAACTAAATCTGAAGAACCCACTTGTATTTCTTGACCTCGAAACTACGGGAATAAACATTGCCAGTGACCGGATTGTGGAAATTGCACTCCTGAAAATTCATCCCGACGGAAGTGAGGAGGAAAAGGTGATGAGAATCAATCCCGGAATTCCGATCCCGGAAAAGGCCACCCAATTCCATGGAATTACGGATGAAGATGTAAAAGAGGCCCCGGCATTCAAAGAAGTGGCCCGTACCTTGGCCCGTTTCCTCGAAGGGTGCGACCTTGCCGGTTTCAATTCCAACAGGTTCGACATCCCCCTGCTTGCGGAAGAGTTCCTGCGCAGTGACGTGGATATCGATTTTAAACGGCGGAAATTTATTGACGTCCAGGCGATTTACCATAAAATGGAAAAACGGACCCTTACTGCCGCCTATAAACTCTATTGCAACAGGGAACTCATTGACGCCCATGCCGCCCTTGCGGATGCGCGGGCTACCTATGAAGTTTTGCAGGCTCAGCTGGATGTATACCAGGATGCCGAATATGAGGATCACACGGGCAGAAAGAGTAAACCCGTGGTGAACGACATGGAAAAATTGTGCGAATTTTCGGCGTACGACCGTTACGTGGATTACATGGGACGGATTGTCCTGGATGACAACGGGGTCGAAATCTTCAATTTTGGTAAGAACAAGGGATTGCCTGTGGAAAAGGTGTTGCGCGAACAGCCCGGGTATTACGGATGGATGCTCAACGGCGACTTTCCCCTCTATACCAAAAAAGTGCTGACACAGATCAAGCTGAGGATGAAGGACAGGTAAAGTCTTAAGTCTTAAATCTTAAGTCTTAAATCTTGAATATATGAATATTAGACATTTAGAGTATCGGAATAATCTCCGGTCTTTTTATCTAATATCTTTTGGTCAGATATCTAAAGTCTTTTAGTCGATGAAAATCATTTGTATTGGGCGGAATTATGTGGCCCACATTCAGGAACTGAAAAACGACATGCCGGAGGAACCGGTATTTTTTATGAAGCCGGCCAGCTCTTTACTGACAGGCAACCACCCTTTCCACATCCCCGCATGGAGTTCCGACCTGCACCACGAAATTGAGCTGGTCATGCGGATCTGCCGCACAGGGAAGAACATCCCCCTTGCAACGGCGGGGCGCTATTTCAGGGAGATTGGTCTGGGAGTGGACTTTACGGCCAGGGATGTTCAACAAGTGTTGTCGGCCAAAGGATTGCCGTGGGAGAAGGCAAAAGCATTTGATGAATCGGCGGTCATGGGTACACGGTTTCTGCCAAAGCAAAGTTTCGCTGACCTCCGGTCAGTCGGTTTCCGGCTCGACATTAATGGAAAAACCGTCCAGCAAGGGTTGTCCGGATTGATGATTTTCGATTTTGAAGCCATCATCGTTCACCTGTCAAAATGTGTGACGCTGAAACCCGGCGACCTGGTTTACACGGGTACTCCGGCAGGAGTGGGGCCGGTCCATCCGGGAGATCATCTGGAGGGATTTATCGGAGAGCATAAGCTGCTGGACTTTAACGTACTATAATTTAAGGCTGAGGTTAAGGTTAAGATTAAGATTTGTGGCGAAGCCTTTGAGAAGTCTTAAGTCTTGAATCTTAAGTCTTTAGTACTGGGTTTCGAATCCATGGAAAGAGCGAAGCTCAATTAAAGATTAAAGACTAAAGACTTACGACTTAAGATTTATATTATTCTGATCTTATAATATTCATAAAATGAGCACATTATCTGAAATTTCAGAATTTCTTGCCCCAAAAAAGCTGGCCATTGCCGGGGCATCCAGGAATCCGAAGAAATTCGGGGGAACTGTTTTTGCGGAACTGAGAAAGCGGGGCTTTGAGCTTTATCCGGTTCATCCCGATGCCAAAGAGTTGGATGGAGTACCCTGTTTTGCCTCCGTAAAGGAGTTGCCAGCCGGGCTGGACAGGTTGTACATTGTTACCCCGAAGCGGGAAACTGAAGGAGTTGTGCGGGATGCCGTCACCTATGGCATCAAACACCTCTGGATCCAGCAGATGTCTGATACGCCGGAAGCGCTGGCCGTGGCGCGGGAACATGGCATTTCAGTGATCTCAGGCAGGTGCATGATGATGTTTGCCGAGCCGGTATCGGGTGTTCATGGATTTCACCGGTGGATGATGAAGTTGTTCGGAAAATTTCCAAAATAGTCACTTATTAAAGAAGGAACCTGCCCGGGCGGGTGGTTCCTTCTTC
>CAYYJE010000113.1:0-9480 GCA_964472165.1 uncultured Prolixibacteraceae bacterium
AATCCGTGCAAATCCGTCGCATCCGCGTCATCCGTGTTCTATTTACCGGATCACTGAATCACCGGATTACAGGATCACAGCATCACAATGCGTTTATTTGAGCGGTGCTGCGAAGGCCTGAACGTCGTTGCCGGTGATGTTTTTGTCGCAGAGGATGATAAGCCGCTCGATTACATTCCGGAATTCCCGGATATTGCCTCTCCATTCGATTTTCTGAAGTTCCCGGATGGCGTCGTCAGTGATGTTTTTTTCGGGCATGCCGTATTCACTGCAGATCTGCTGGATGAAGTGGTTGGCCAGCAGGGGGATGTCCTCAAGCCGCTCGTTCAGGGCAGGGACTCTGATGAGGATCACACTCAGCCTGTGGTAGAGGTCTTCCCTGAAATTTCCCTTTTCGATTTCTTCGGAGAGGTTTTTATTGGTAGCTGCCACCACGCGGACATCCACCTTAATGGCGCCGTCACCGCCCACTCTGCTGATGATGTTTTCCTGCAGGGCCCTGAGCACTTTTGCCTGTGCTGAAAGGCTCATGTCGCCAATTTCATCGAGAAAGAGGGTGCCTCCCGTAGCCTGTTCGAATTTCCCCTTGCGCTGTTTGATGGCGGAGGTGAAAGCCCCCTTTTCGTGGCCGAAGAGCTCGCTTTCTATCAACTCAGAGGGGATGGCTGCACAGTTTACCTCGACAAAGGGACCTGCTGCCCGGAGACTCATTTCGTGGATGCGCCTGGCTACCAGTTCCTTGCCTGTCCCATTCGATCCGGTGATCAGCACCCGTGCGTCGGTACGGGCCACACGGTCGGCCATCTCGGTGACCTTCCGGATGGCTTCTGACTTGCCCACAATCTCGAATTTCTTGCTGACCTTCTTTTTCAGGATTTTGGTCTCGGTGACCAGGTTCGATTTGTCCATGGCATTGCGGATGGTGATCAGCAGCCGGTTCAGGTCAAGGGGCTTCTCGATGAAGTCGAATGCCCCTTTCTTGATGGCCTCCACGGCCGTGTCGATGTTCCCGTGTCCAGAAATCATCACCACCGGCAGGTCCGTGCCCATCTCCATCAGCTTTTCGAGCACCTCGATGCCATCCATTCCCGGCATCTTGATGTCGCAAAGCACCACGTCGAATTCCCCGCTTTTGATCTTGTCGAGCCCTTTGGGGCCATCTTCTGCCAGGTCGACTTCATATTTTTCGTATTCCAGGATATCCTTAAGGGTATTCCTGATGCTTCTCTCGTCGTCAATTACTAAAATCCTGGACATAGCTTGTTTATTAGATTACGCACAAAGGGTTCAATACCTGCAAAGAAACCAAAAATGAGTCAAACGTGCAACCCAATAGAAATGTCATTCATGGTCATTTATCCGCAGGCTTGTTAACCTCTGATTGAGAATCGAAGTGCAGATGGCTGTACGTTCAGAATTTTATAGCTACCATTCCGTTTTTCGGGAGTGCCCGGTAAAACGATTTGGCTTCATTTCCCGGGATAAAAACCGTGATTTCGGGGCGGTATACGGGAAGTCTGAAGCGGAAAAGGGCGCGGTTTGTTTCGAGAAGGGTCTGGAAGTGGCGTCTGAAACGGTATTTCATGGTGGGCCAGTTGAAGTTGCCCGATTTGCCGTCGTTTTGGATAAAGCTCACCACGAAGGATGAGTCGAGTTGCAGGTGCCATTCCACGAATTCAACACGGGAAGTATCCAGGGTACTGGTTTGCAGGGCTGCTTCTGTGGTATCGCGGGGTGCTTTTTTTACCTGGATGGGTTCTTTCACAATGGAGCCTTCAATTTCGGTAATCCTGAAGGGTTTGGAGAAGATGGCGGCGTAGGGTGCGGGTTCCATTGACCTGAAGAAGCGGGAAATTTCGGCTTCGCTGAACTCTATTTCCCTGAGAATAACCCCCTTGTTCTCGAGCCTGACGAGACTGTCGCCCAGGTCGATGGTGATGCCGATGGAGTCGGTTCCGGCCAGGGCTATCCGGGCTTCCAGGAATGTTTTCTGGTGGACCAGTTCCTGTTCTTCCGGGGAAAAGCGCAGGGAGTCCCTTTTCTCACCGGTCACTGACTTCCAGGTTCTGACCTCTTTACTGACGGAAACAGCCATGGCCAGGGTATAGAGGAGGATCCATCCCAGCAGGATGGCGGGGATGATTTTCAGAAAGAGCAGGCCTGCTGTGCTTCCTTTTCCGGATTTTTCCATGTTGTGGGTTTTCATATGGGTCAGTAAATAAAAACTTTGGCGCCTACGGGGAGGGATTCATACACTTCTTTGAGGTCGGCATCGTTCATTCGGATACAGCCATGGGTGACGGGCAGTCCGAGGAAGCGCTGGTAAAGGGTTCCGTGGATCAGGTACCCGTCGCCAAGAGCCAGGGCGTAGTCGCCCAACACCCCGCGTTCGTAACGTGAAGGATGATTGGCGGAAGGGATGGGGAGCCCTTCTTCCACAAATGCCCAGTCGGGTTTCCGCCACACCGGATCGGTAATTTTGCCCCTGACCTTGAAGTCGCCCCTGGGGGTTTTGAAAATCCAGTTTTTATTATCCTCTCCTTCAAGGCTTATGTAGCTGCCGGTGGAACAAAGCCCCTCCCTGACCAGTTTGCGGTTGCGGTAGAGTGCAAAGCGGTTCTCCGTGGTGTTAACTACCAGGTAGGCGTTTCCGGGAGTAAAACGGTCAATTTTTCTTTCCAGGGCATTGATTTCGTTCCCCAGTTTTTTGATGCGGGTCTCCTGCTCCCCGCCGGGTGCTGTCTGGCCGGGCTTTGCCGACCCGATAAACAGTTCGGGGATTGCCGGAGAAAGATAAAGCAGAAAAGGAATGAAGGCGATATACAGCAACAGGGCAAGCGCTGTCCTGATCCTGATTTTCCGGAAAGGCTTCTCCTTGCCGGAATCTGTTTCCACGAGTCCCAGCAGCGGCTCGTTTTGAACCGGAGTCTCTTCTTTCTGATTCATTTCTTCTCGTTGGTTTTTAGTTTTTCCAAATATGCTTCGAGCGGGATTGTTGAACCGACTATGACCACGGGCGTTTTTTCGCCGGCAATCCGGTACACCGCATCCATGTCTTTGTTCGAAAGTGCCACGCAGCCATTTGTCCAGTCGAAATCCCTGCCTCCGTGCCCGTGAATCTCAATGAGTCCTCCGATTTCGGTTCTGGAAGGATATTTCCCGGCATCCATGTTTTTCCGGTACCTGGCGCGGTCTTCCTCATTGGGATAATTGAGCAGCAGGGCTTTATGGTATATTGTTTTACGTCGTTCCTTTTTTTGGGTTACCTGGTACATCCCTTCCGGGGTTGCCTGGTCTCCTTTGTGTTGTTTGTCCCCGATCCAGTTGGGGCCAAATTCCGCAGGGTAGGTGTGTGTCAGCTTTCCTCCCTGGTAAGTTCTTAGCTCGTGGGCCATTTTATCCACTACCAGAAGGGTTGACCGGCGGCTTGCTGACTGGGCAATGGCATCATCGACCAGCTCTTTCCATCGGGGATAGGCGGCGAAATAGTTCCGGAGGAGATCTCCTGCCTCCCGGTCGGCGCTTTCCAATATTTTACGGGCTTTTTCCAGTTTGGCCTCTGCAATGTGAAAGTCCGATTTTTCACGCGAAAGTTTGGCTTCTGAAATAATCAGGGAAGCCCGGTTGAAGTTTTCCCTGAGGGATTTCCGCAGGGGGAGGGGTGAGTATACTTTTTTAAAAGTTTCCACTATTTTTTCCAGTTCCTCCAGGGTGGCTGCAGTGGTGTGGTTGACGCTGACGGCTTTTGCAGTGGCTTTTTCATAGGTTTCAAAACCTTTTTCCACAGCCCTGCGGGCAAACAGGATGGTCCGCGTGAAGTCGCGGTTGAGCAGGAAACGTTCGTTTTCAATCTTCCAGGCTTGCATGGCTGAATCGTAGAGCTGAACGGTTTCAGCGAGCTGTGCGGGGGCATATTTTTCGGCTTCTGCTTCACGTGCTGTGGCGATGGCCTGGTTTGCCGCCCTGAGTTCCTCAGAAGGAGATTCGGGCCACCGGAGGTATACCCAGATAACGGCCAGCACGACCATCGGGAGCAGGATTAACCCTGCAATCCTCCGGTATTTTCTCCCCTTCTTTCTGTGAGTCATGGTGCCGAATTTAAAAAAATCCCCGGAGAAAGGACCCCGGGGATATCCAATGAAACAAAACAATAAACTAAATAAGTTTACTTTCTGCCTTTGTACTTGGCAATCACGTCGTTCAGTTCGGTGGTGATTGCAGTAACTTTATCCTTGGCAGCTTTCAGCTGGTCGAGGGTACCCATCAGGTCACCATTGGCCAGTTTGCCGGCAGCTTCAGTAACTGCAGTTTCAACAACACCAATTTCTGTTTTGATGGCTTCAACAGCTGCAGCACCTTCTTTTCCTTTCGGGGCCTGGGCAACCAAACCTTTGGCTTCGCCAACAAGGGTGCTCATTTCAACCATCAAAGTGTCAATTTCATTCTTCACTTCCACCTTGCGGGTTTCCACATTGCCTTTCACAGTGGCAGCAGTGGCGGTCAGTTCAGCAACTTTCGCGCTGACAACCTTGAAATTTCCAAACATTTTACCTTTCTGCTCTTCCACCATCGTGTTGATGGCATTCAGTGAATCCTGCATGGCAGCAAATTCAGTGGGTAAATAAACATCGGCTCCGGTGGCACGTGCATCTTCAATGGCGGCATTAAGGGCATCGAGTTCAGCCTGCGGAACTTTTGCACAACTACTCAGCATAACAACAACGCTGATCATCACAAAACCAAGTACAAATTTGTTTTTCATAACGATAAAAAAATTAATTTTGTTTTACTATTATTTCTAACTGAATTGAAACATCATCGCAATTAAGAACCAATTCAGATGAATTCGGTATTTAGACGGAGGATTTTGTCAAAGTAACAGCAATTTGAAAAAAAATCTCAAAAAATATTAAATAATTGCAATTCAGATAATTGACAGATTGGAATGCAGGATGGAAAGCTCGCAGGATTGACGGATGAAGAGATCGTGCACAAGATTCTGCACGAAGGGAAACCTGAATTGTTCGAAATTCTCTACCGCAGGTATTACCACAAGGTGGTTGACAAGGTTTTCAGTTTCCTGAAGAACCGGAAGTCGGCCGGGGAGTTTTCGAACGACATCCTTACACGGGTATATGAGAAGCTGCCGGGTTTCAGGGGAAATTCCGCATTTTCATCGTGGGTCTACTCCATCACCTACAATTACTGTATTGACTATATGCGGTTGCAGAAAAAGCTTCATTACCCCGACTGGAACCGGTCGAATGCGATACCGGAGATCCCTGATGAGTCGGAGGAGGACCTGTCGGGCGCCAGTTTCGAGAATGTGATGACCATTCTTGACCTTATCCACCCGGAGGAGAAAGCGCTGTTGCTGATGAAATACCAGGATGAGCTTTCGCTGAAAGAAATCGGGGCTACCCTGCGGATCAGTGAAGATGCTGTAAAAATGCGGCTTAAGCGTGCCCGTACCCGCGTCTTTTTCTTGTACAAGGAGAGATATTCCTGAGAAAATCGCATGCTCCCGTGTTACTTTTCCCCTTTTTCTTCGTCCATAGCTAAAATAACTGATGAAGTCGATTTTTGAACATATTGTACCACGGAATGATTTTTCTCCCCCGGAGAAGGTGGTGCGTTCCCTGGAGGCACACTTCGGGCAATTGCTGAACGTGGAATGGTTTGAAGAAGACGGATTTTATGAAGCTGTTTTTTACCACGACGACATGGAGTGCATCGCCTTGTTCGACGAGGAGGGAGGATTGCAGGTTTACAAGCGGAACCTGCCGTTGAACAGTGTCAGCCAGCCCGTGGCCATACAGGCCGATTCGGTGGGAGAACTCATGAACCTTATTGAGATCAGTCAGCATGGCAATCTCTATTTTGAAATCATTGCGCGCGACAAATACCTCGACCGGTTTTTTCTCCTGTTGGAGGAGGATGGCACGGTGATTGAAAAGCGAAAGCTCTGAAAAAAGCGAAGAGGCTGTTTTTTCAAACAGCCTCTTCGCTTTTTTGGGGTGGAAGACCGGGTTCGAACCGGCGACCTTCGGAACCACAATCCGACGCTCTAACCAACTGAGCTACATCCACCATCTGATTTTGCGGTGCAAATATATGATTTTTTCATTTTCCCCAAAGGGGTGGAGTGAGAATCTTCTGAAAAAACCATTCATCTTTCCATCCCCTGACGGTATTGAGCCATTTTTTCCGGATTCCGGTGAGGTCATACCCTGCTTTCTGAAACAACCCGACACTTTGGGTGTTGTCTTCGGCGATAGAAGCAAAGAGTTGCCTGAGGCCCACCACTTCGAGCGCATATTTTTCAAGGATTTTCAGGGTGTCGGAAGCATACCCCTGCCTCCGGTCTTCATTCCGGTGGATCAGAATGCCGACCCCGGCCCGCTGGTGGAAGAGATCCACATCATAGAGGTCGGCAGCCCCCACAGGCTTCCCCTCTCCGTTTTCGATGATAAGACGAACCTGCCGTTGCTCGAAAATGTCCTGCCTGCTCTCTTCCAGATAGCGGGCCAGCATAAAACGTGAAAAGGGAACCCTGGTATTGCTCAGTTCCCACAGTGACACATCATTCTCCCATTCATAGAGCAGGTCAATGTCTTCGGGTTCCGGTGCCCTCAGCTTTACGTTTCCATATGTGAGCAGGTCATCCATGAGGAGTGTGGTCTAATTTTCTGAGATTCCGGATCACCAGTTCCAAATCGTCTTTAACACTGTAATCCTTGGCATACAGTATGTTCAGTTGTCTGATCCGGGAAGTGGCGAGGTGATCGCCGGGGAAAAGCATCCCGGGATGAAGCACCCCTTTTCTGAGCAGGGGAAGGCCAGTATGGTCTCCTCCCGGGATATACGATACCCAGGTAAGTCTGCCCGTCAGCACTTTCAGGGTGTTGTGCAGAAAGGTGCGTTTTTCTTTCATGAACCACAGGAAAATTGGAGAGGCGATCAGCAGCAACAGGGAGATGGTCAGGTCGAGGATTCTCTTGGCCTGCCGGTTCTGACGTCCCGATATCGCGTTGATGTTGACCAGGTACAGGTCGCCGGCCGTATGGATGGAATTGCTCCCGATGATGCTCAGGCTCTCGGGGGGAGCTATCTTGTAGTCCACATCCAGGTCGGAAAGGTCAAGCATAGCGCGGATAATCTCCCCGGAACTCAAAGTTTCGGCACAGAAGATGATCTCATCGATGCGGTTGATCCGGATTATATCCCTGAGCTGCCCCGCAGATCCCAGGTAATCGCCCTGCGGGTCTCCGGGAGAAAGCGCGACATATCCCGCCACAACAGGTTGTGCCGGCGACTGGTCGAGCAGCGTTTTCACCCTGCCGACTTCCGGCAGATGGCCGGCAATGACAATCCGTTTCGGACGATCCTTATCGAGTTCGAATCCGCTGATATTCAGTTTACTGAAGAGTATTCTGAAAAAGGGCAGAAGGAGAATGGCCCAGAGGGTGCCGGCAAGGATCATCACCCTTGAAAAACGGAGTGATTCGGGGATGAGAGAGTAGGCAATCAGCAGGGCTATGGTTCCCCAGGCCACACCCCTGGCCACCCTGAAGAGATGGACAGGCTTGCGGTAGCCTCCCGAGAGTTTGATCCCCGACAGCCAGAAGAGAATGTAAACCGGCACCACCCACCTCATGTATATTTCAGGATAATAGCCGGGCTCATACATCACCTTTTCCCACAACGGGAGCAGGAGCAAGAATCCTGCGTAAATCAGGAGTGCATCAAGCAAGGGCTGGAAAATCCGGCGCACCAACCGTTGGACGATTGCGATAAGCGCCCTGAACCAGATGGCCAGGTGGATGAAGAAGATGGAGATCCGGGCATTGCCTTCAGAAAAATGTTTCCGGGCAAAGATGATCATGGCATTGTAGAACATCTTCACGTAGTTGATGCTCTCTTTACGGGTGCTCTCCCCCTTGTAATGGATGATGGTACTCTCCGGGAAATAGTAGTTGCGGTAACCCGCCCGGATGATGCGGTAACTCAGGTCAATATCCTCCCCATACATGAAGAAGGTCTCATCCAGGAGGCCTGTTTTGTCGAGCGTTTCCCTGCGCAGCATCATGAAAGCCCCGCACAGCACGTCCACGGGAGTTGTCTGGTTTTCGTCAAGGTAGGTAAGGTGGTACTTCCCGAATCGCCGTGATCGGGGAAAAATGCTGGCGAGGCCAAAGATTTTGTAAAAGGCCACCCAGGGGGTGGGCAATCCCCGCTTTGATTCCGGCAGAAACCTTCCCTTCCCGTCGATCATCTTAACGCCCAATCCCCCGGCATCGGGATGTTCCTCCATGAACCGGAGGGCCCTGGTGAAGGTGTCTTCTTCCACGACGGTGTCGGGGTTGAGGAGAAGGATGAATTCCCCCGCTGAAGCCCTGACAGCCTGGTTGTTGGCGGCGGAATACCCCACGTTCCGGTGGTTTTCAATCAGCCTGACCTGCGGAAACTTCTCCCGCACCATGTGGCACGATCCGTCTACCGAAGCATTGTCGACCACAAAAACTTCATGCGCTACATTCCGGGTGGCTTTCGCAACCGAATGAAGGCACTGCTCCAGGAAATGGCTGACATTGTAGTTGACAATAACTATGGAAAGTTTCATCGCTGAGCTTCCGGAAATGACAAATTTAAGGGTTTATCCTCAATAATGCCTGCTGAAGGGCTTTTTTTCAAATCCGGAAAGGCTATTTCACCCCGAGTTCGAAGTCGGTACGATTCAGAATGGAGCGGCCCAGGGTGATCTCATCGGTATATTCCAGGTCGTCGCCTACGGGGATACCCCGGGCAAGTGTGGTGATGAGGATTCCAAAGGGTTTCAGCTTCCTGAAGATGTAATAATTGGTAGTGTCGCCTTCCATGGTGGCAGGCAAAGCCAGGATGACTTCTGCCACACCTCCGGCTTCCACCCTTTTGACCAGAGAGTCGATCTCCAGGTCGGAAGGGGCAATGCCATCCATCGGGGAGATAATCCCCCCCAACACATGGTACAATCCGTTGAATTGCTGGGTTTGCTCGACCGACATCACATCCCGGATGTTCTCGACCACACAGATGATGGAGGTGTTGCGCGACGGGTTGGCGCAGATGCTGCAGGTGGAGGTGTCGGAAATATTGTGGCAGACCTTGCAGTGCTTGATTTCGTTGCACAACCTGATGAGGGTGTTCCCGAAAAATTCCACGTCGGAAGGTTCCTGACGCAGCAGGTGGAGTACGAGTCTGAGGGCCGACTTCCGGCCGATCCCGGGCAATCTTGAAAATTCATTTACTGCGTTTTCCAGTAATTTGGAGGAATACCGGTCAGGAGACATACTGCAAATCTTAAATCGTTAGTAAAAAGTAAAAAGTAAAAAGGCAAAAGTAAAAAGTTTTGGGGTGATTCTGTGATTCTGTGATTCAGTGATTCAGTGATCCGGTGAAATGGAACACGGATGACACGGTTGCGACGGATCTGCACGGATC
>CAYYJE010000114.1:0-9453 GCA_964472165.1 uncultured Prolixibacteraceae bacterium
CATAGACGGTTACACTGTCGAGGAGGGTTGAAAACTCTTTGTCGTGGTTGTGGTACCCGAAACGGATGCCTTTGGCATTGCACTTTTCTCCAACGGTATTGAAATAATCGCAATACTTTTTCAGTCCGTCGATACTTTCATAACCGACCTTGCCCATCCAGGGCTGGACAATCCATTTTACTCCGGCTGCGGCATGGGCGTCGATGCACTGGTCCCACCAGGTCATCGTCTCTTCAAAGTTCGTACTGTCGGGAAGATCGCGGCCGGTATGTGATCCCAGAAATGCAAGCCCGTTGGCCTCGCACAATTTTCTGAATTCCACAGGCTCCAAGCCATAAAATTTCCCGTCGCGGTACCCTGCGGTCTCGACAAAAGTATAACCCATTTTTGCCACCTTTTCCAGGGTTCCCGGAACGTTCCCGTTGATCGAATCACGAAGTGAATAAAGCTGGAGTCCGATGTTCTTCCTGGGTGCAGGTTTTTCGCAGGAGACCAGGGTCAGCATGGCCAACATTAAAACGGCCGGTAAAATCAATCCATTCTTAAATTCAATTTTTCTCATATTGTTAAGTTTTAGTGATGTAAACCTGTATCGGAGAATTTGGTGCATAAAAATAGAAAATCCATTTTTGTTGAGAAAATTTGCCGGTTGAATATTTAGACAAATTACTCCATTTTATTCCAGGCCGCTTCATTTTTTTTAATTTTGGCCCTTCAAATTGTCAAGGATGCATAAATACCGGGAATTGAAGCCTGTTCTGGCTGCATGGGGAGCTATGGTTTTCTGGAGCTTTTCTTTTGTCTGGATAAAAGTGGCCTATCTGGCATATGAGCCTTTGACGGTGGTTTTGCTGCGGCTGTTTTTTTCTTCTGCCCTGCTCTTCCTTTTTTCAATAACCATCCGACGTTTACAGATTCCTGCAAAAAAAGATGCAGGGATTTTTGTATTGCTGGCTTTTTTTGAGCCTTTTCTCTACTTCATGGGGGAGAGTTACGGGATGAAATATGTCTCATCCACAGTTGCTGCAGTGATTGTGGCTACCATACCGCTTTTTGCACCCGTATTTGCCTGGTACTTTTTCAGGGAAAGGGTTACACCCATGAATGTGGCGGGACTGGTGGCCTCCTTTATTGGCGTGAGTCTTGTGGTCATGAATGCCGACTTCAGCTTTTCAGCCTCGCCCAAGGGTGTGGGGCTTGAATTTTTAGCCGTGTTTTCTGCCATTGCCTATTCCACGGTATTGCGAAAACTTGCATTCAGGTACAACACATTCACAATTATTGCTTTTCAGAATCTGATCGGGGTATTTATGTTCCTTCCTTTCTGGCTTATTTTTGAAATGAAGGAATTCATGGCGACGCCTTTTCATCCCCAGGCATTCAGGGCGATTGTCCTGCTGGCGGTCTTTGCTTCGACCCTTGCTTTTGTGTTGTTTACCACCAGCGTGCGTACCCTGGGCATTAACCGTTCCAATACGTACATCAACCTGATCCCTGTTTTTGTAGCCATCTTTGCATGGTTCGTCCTGGGTGACCAACTGACCCTGAGGAAATTTGCCGGAATCGGCGTAGTGATCCTGGGATTGTTTCTGGCACAATTCAAGAGGAGGAGAAAACAGCCTTTACCCGGTTCCACACGGGTCGAACAACCTTAAAATAATTCGGTATATTTGGCGTTATGGATAAAACCTCGGTTGGAATGGTTCAAAAAAGATATCTGGTCCTCATTTTCTGGCTGATTACTATACGGATTTCGGCGCAGATAGGCGGTGAGACCACCTATCAGTTTCTGACGTTGACCAATTCGGCGCGAGTCGCCTCGTTGGGAGGAATCCAGGTGGCCATCAATGACTCAACCGATCTGAACCTTCCCTTTTACAATCCGGCCTTACTCAGGGAAGCCATGGCAGGACAGTTGCTGGTGAGTTACGTCAACTACATGACGGACATCAATTATGGGTATGCTTCCTATGCAGCATCATTCCCGAAATATGGGAACGTGGCAGTGGGGATGCATTATGTAAATTATGGCGATTTCATCGATGCCGACGAAAATGGGGTCATCTCCGGAAATCATTTTAAGGCAGGGGAATATGCCCTCAATCTGATATGGTCCAATCAATGGAAAAAATGGCGTTTTGGCGTTAACCTGAAACCCGTTTTTTCGGTGTTTGAAAGTTACCGCTCGTTCGGAATGGCTGCCGATGCAGGTGTGGCCTGGTTCTCCTCCAATAACCTTACCACACTGGGTTTCGTGGCCCGGAATTTCGGGTCCCAGTTCACCACTTACTACGAAAACGGCAACCGGGAACCGCTCCCCTTTGACCTTATGGCGGGAATCTCTCAAAAACTGGCCTATGCACCTGTCGTTTTTTCCGTAACGGCCAATCACCTGAATCATTGGGATCTGGCAAACCTTGATGAAGATGAGATTCCCGGAGAATTCGTCATTGAACCGCAGGAGAGTTTTGCCAAACAGTTTATGCGCCATCTCCTCCTGGGGATGGAAGTGCTCCCCTCTAAAAGTTTCACCCTCAGGGCAGGTTACAATTATCACCTCCGCCAGGAACTTAAACTGGACCAGAAACTGTCTACAGTAGGGTTTTCACTGGGTTTCGGGGTCAAAATCAAACGTTTCCGGCTCGACTATTCCACTACCCGTTATCATTTGGCCGGATCATCCAATCTCGTCTCACTGGGAGTGAACCTGAACAGGAATTTTTAACCAGGAGGATACTCTCCTTTTCAATAATGCTATCTTAGCACTCCAATAATTTTTCATGGCACACAAAAAAATCATTATCGCCATTGACGGCTATTCTTCCTGTGGTAAGAGTACGCTGGCCAAATCGCTGGCGCGTGAACTCGGCTACACTTACATCGACAGTGGAGCCATGTACAGGGTTGTTACCCTTTATGCGCTGCGAAACAACCTTATAAAAGAGGGCAGGCCGGAGGTGAAGGGAATTTTGGAGGCGCTGGATTCGATTTCCATCACTTTCTCTTTTGACAGGGAACTCGAAAGGAACACCACTTACCTCAATGGTGAAAATGTGGAGGAAGAAATCAGACGACTGGAGGTCTCCGAGAACGTAAGCCCTGTAAGTACCATCAGGGAAGTGAGAGTGGCAATGGTCAGACTTCAGCAGGAAATGGGCCTGAATAAGGGAATTGTGATGGATGGCAGGGACATCGGTACAGTGGTTTTTCCGGATGCAGAACTTAAAATATTCATGACAGCCGATCCGGAAATCAGGGCTCAGCGGAGATACAGTGAACTCATGCTTAAAGGGGTATCCGTTTCCATGGACGAAATCAGGGAGAACATTTCCAGCCGCGACCATATCGACCAGACCCGGAAGGAGAGTCCGCTCCGGAAGGCAGAGGATGCGATAGTGCTTGACAACAGTTACCTTACGCCGGTGCAACAACTGCATTGGGCGTTGCAACAGGTTTTTGCCATTACCGGAGCCGATGAAAATAGAAATTGACCGAAAATCAGGTTTCTGCTTTGGGGTGATCAATGCAATCAACAAGGCGGAGAGTGAGTTGGGCAATGACGGGAAATTTTATTGCCTGGGAGATATCGTGCACAACGATGCAGAGGTCGCACGGCTTAAATTGTTGGGAATGGAAACAATTACCCACGAAGAGTATTTCAGGATGCGCAATTGCAGGGTATTGATCCGCGCTCATGGGGAACCTCCTGAGACTTACAGGTACGCGCTGGAAAACCAGATTGAGCTGATAGATGCCACCTGTCCGGTGGTCCTGATGCTTCAGAAAAGGGTAAAGGGTTCTTTTAAGAACCTGGCAAAAGAAAAAGGACAGCTTGTGTTCTTTGGAAAACCCGGACATGCTGAGACCACTGGTATCAGCGGGCAGATAGACAACAAGGCCATTATTGTCCGCAATAAAGAAGACCTGGAGAAAATCGATTTCACCAAACCCATTGAACTCTATTCACAGACCACGATGTCCATTGAATCCTTCAATGAAATGGCAGTGGCCATCAGGGAGAGGGCGGGAGAAAATCAGCAGGTTGTTGTCAGGGATACCATCTGCAGGCAGGTCGCCAACAGGGGGCCCCACCTCCGGGAATTTGCAGCCCGGTACCAGGTGGTGATTTTTGTGGCCGGGGATAAAAGTTCCAATGGCGCAGCTTTATATGCAGTTTGCAAATCGGTGAACCCCCATACCTACAAAATTGAAGATGAAGCCGGCCTCAATCCGGAATGGTTTGCAGGCATCGAATCTGTCGGCATATGTGGTGCCACTTCAACTCCGCGCTGGCTGATGGAAAAAGTAGCGGCGGGGATCAGGAAACTTCAATAACCGGGGAGTACATGAATGAGATAAAACCTGTTTAAATTGCACAAGTTGATCCCGATGAATGAACTTTTTGCCGATGTCATACTCCCGCTTCCGCTACACGACACCTATACCTACCGTATCCCTGCAGAATGGGAGGGGAGTGTGCTCCCGGGTAAAAGGGTGTTGGTGAGTTTTGGCAGGACAAAGATTTATTCAGCTCTGGTAATTGCCATTCATTCCGTCGCTCCCAAGGGTATGGAAATCAAAGAGATTGTCCGGCTGCTTGATGAGGAGTCGTTGCTCTCACCCGCCAATCTTGAATTGTGGAGATGGATTTCCCGCTATTACCTCTCGCCGATGGGTGATGTGATGCGGTCGGCACTTCCTTCAGGACTGGAAAGATACAAACCCCGGATGATTCCTGTGATTACCCTCCACCCGGAATTGTCGTCTGCAGAACAATGGGAAGGGGTTTTAACCGGGTTGACCAACGCCGGAAAGCAGAAAGCCCTTTTGGTACATATCGGCAAACTGATGTCGGTTTTCACCAGCGGCCAGAAAAGTGAAATCCCCAAAAAAACAGTTGCACAATCAGAGCACTTCTCGGAAGCAGCCCTGAAGCAGCTTGTTCAGAAAAATATCATCCGCATCCAAAGCAGACAGGTATCCCGTTTGGATTCGATACCTCCTAAGCGGGTTCCACTGAGTCTGCTGAGTGATTCCCAGCAGGAAGCATTTCTGGAAATCAGAAACCAATTCAGAAAAAAGCAGACAGTGCTCTTGTATGGTGTGACTGCAAGCGGTAAAACGGAAGTGTATATCCGGCTGATTGAGGAGACTCTGCAGAAGCAAAAACAGGTGCTTTATCTGGTTCCTGAGATATCCCTGACTCCGCAGATTGTAATCCGGCTGCAACAAGCTTTTGGCAACAGGGTAGGGGTTTACCACTCTAAAATGGATGATGCCCAAAGGGTTGAAGTATGGAACAAGGTGCTCTCTTTCAGTTCAAATCCCGACGATTCCTATCAGATTATCCTGGGTGCCCGTTCGTCGCTTTTCCTGCCTTTTGTTCGTCCGGGACTGATTATCGTGGATGAGGAACATGAGAATTCATACAAGCAGAGTGATTCTTCACCCCGTTATCATGCGCGTGACATGGCTGTGGTGGCGGGTATGATTTACAATGTCCCGGTGTTGCTGGGGTCGGCAACACCCTCCTTTGAGTCGTGGCACAATGCCAAAACCGGCAAGTACGGATTGGTCACCCTTTCATCGCGGTATGGCGCTGCCACCATGCCTGAAATTGTGATTGCCGATACTGCCCGGGCATGGAAGCGGAGGGAAATGCACGCCATGCTGACTCCGGAATTGTACGGGAAAATAGGAGAAGCCCTGGAAAAGCGGGAGCAGGTGATTCTTTTTCAGAACCGGAGGGGGTATTCCCCGTTTATCGAATGTATGAATTGCGGGTGGGTTCCCAAATGTGTCAATTGTGATGTGAGTCTTACCCTTCACCGGAAGTCTGACCGGATGAACTGCCATTATTGCGGATATGGGATCCCCATTCCCCGGACATGCGACAAGTGCGGAGCACCGGATATCAAAGGCCGTGGCTTTGGAACCGAAAAGGTGGAAGAGGAACTGTCATTGTTGTTCCCCGGGGCGCGTATTGCCAGGATGGACCTGGATTCCACCCGGTCACGCACTGCCTTTGATAAAATTATCAGTCAGCTGGAACATCATAAAATCGATATTCTGGCGGGGACTCAGATGGTCACCAAGGGACTTGATTTCGGGAATGTGAGTGTGGTTGGAATCCTCAACGCCGATCATCTGATCAACTACCCTGATTTCAGGGCATATGAGCGGGCTTTTCAGCTGATGACGCAGGTGAGCGGACGCTCCGGGAGGAAAGAGAAAAAAGGGTGTGTGGTGATTCAAACGTCGCATCCCGAACACCCCGTGATTCAGTATGTGAAGGGAAATGACTTTGAAGCCGTCTTCAATGCCCTGATGCCGGAGCGGAAGCTCTTTCAGTATCCTCCCTGGTTCCGCCTGGTGAAAATTGCCGTCAGACACAGGGATCAGGCACGGGCTGCAGAAGCTTCGGGCTGGTTGGCTGATCATCTTCGCTCGAAGGCACCTTATGCGGTGCTGGGGCCTGAATCACCTCTGGTCAGCCGGGTGCAGCAGTGGTATATCAGGGAGGTCTGGCTTAAAATAGCCAGGGACGGTAATGCCGGTGACATGCAAAGGTTGGTGACCGAAGCGGTGGAAATGACCAAAAAACGGGCGGGAAACAGCGGAATCGTAATCCAGATCGATGTGGATGCCGTCTGATCTGTTTTTTCACCGATATTTCTTAGTTTTGCATTTAAAATATCATAACGCGTGAACCAGCACGAGATAGAACAACTTTTCCGGCATTTTGAGGAAATCACGGCCTTGGTCATTGGGGATGCCATGGTCGACACTTACTTTTGGGGGAAGGTGGAAAGAGTTTCACCGGAAGCTCCGATCCCGATCGTGTCGGTGGCCCGGAAGGAAAGCAGACTGGGAGGTGCAGCCAATGTGTCACTGAACCTGCAGGCGCTTGGGGCCAATCCCCTGCTCTTTGCAGTGACGGGTGATGACGACAAAGGCCGGCGCTTCCGGAAACTGATGGACAAGAATAATCTGTCACCAGAAGGGATATTTGTAGATCCGGGAAGAATGACTACCGTGAAGAGCAGGATTATCAGCGACGGACGTCATATCGTGAGAATCGACGAAGAATCGACCCATTATATCAATTCCGGACTGGAACAGCAGATCCTCCGGGCAATCAAACGCACCATTGACGAACGGAAGATCGATGTGATCATCTTCGTCGATTACGACAAGGGGATGATTACTCCCTCCCTTTTTGAGAGTGTCCTGGCCATTGCACAGGAAAGGAGGATTTTCGTATCGGTTGATCCGAAGAAGCGGAATTTTCCACATTATCATCATGTGGACCTCTTTAAGCCCAATTTCAAGGAGTTTATGGAAGGAACAAAAACGCAGGTTACGAAAGAAGACCTCGATCTGTTGAAGAAGGTTGCTGAAGCGTATAAAAAGGAGAAATCGTTCGGGTATATCTTCATTACCCTTTCAGAACTGGGGGTTTTCATCAGCAACGGTATCGACAGAAATTATTATCCGGCAGTGATCAGGTATATTGCAGATGTGTCTGGTGCCGGTGATACGGTACTTTCAGTGGCCAGTTTATGCATGGCTGCCCGCGTGCATCCCGAAATGATGGCTTTGCTTTCCAACATCGCGGGTGGTCTGGTTTGCGAACAGGTCGGAGTTGTCCCCATCGACCGGGAGCGGCTGAAAAAGGAGATGGAAAAGGGGAATTTCTGAATTAATATTAACTTTGGGGCCTGTTAAAAAATCGCGGATTTATGGGTAAGATTATTGCTTTGGCCAATCAGAAAGGAGGAGTTGGAAAAACTACCACCACCATTAACCTGGCAGCCAGTCTGGCAGTGCTGGAACAGAAGGTGCTGGTGATTGACGCTGATCCTCAGGCCAACGCCACTTCCGGTTTGGGCTTTGATTTAAAAACAATCAAGACCAGTATCTATGAATGCATTGTGGATGAAGTAGATATCCGGAAGATTATCCTGAATACCGGAATCGGCAATCTCGACCTTATTCCTTCCCATATCGACCTTGTTGGTGCGGAAATAGAGATGCTGAATCTGCCCAACCGTGAGAAAGTATTGAAGCATACCATTGAAGGGTTGAAAAGTGAATACGATTTCATTTTAATTGACTGCTCTCCCTCACTGGGGTTGATTACGGTGAACGCCCTGACTGCCGCTGATTCGGTAATTATTCCCGTGCAATGCGAATATTTTGCGCTCGAAGGATTAGGTAAGCTGCTGAATACCATCAAAATCATTCAGAACCGGCTTAACCCTGCGCTTGAGATTGAAGGTTTTCTGTTGACTATGTACGATGGCAGGCTGAACCTTTCGAACCAGGTGTACGACGAGGTAAAACGCCATTTCCAGGACATGGTATTTGATACGGTGATACAGCGAAATGTAAAACTCAGCGAAGCTCCCAGCTATGGGAAGCCAGTGGTGCTTTATGATGCCAGTTCAAAAGGGGCGATCAATCATATGAACCTTGCGCGTGAAATATTGCAGCGTAACGACCTGACCCGGTTGCGCCAGGAAGATAAAATCAATAAATAAATAGAAGTTCACAGCATGGTGAAAAGAACTGTATTGGGAAGAGGCCTGGGGGCATTGATGGATGATGCGGATATCATCAAGGAACAGATTTCCGGAATTGCCGATGTGGAGATTACGAAAATTGAAGCAAATCCGTATCAGCCCAGGACAACTTTTGACCAGGAAAAGCTGGAGGAGCTTTCCACATCGATCAGAGAGCTGGGGTTGATCCAGCCCATTACCCTTCGCAAAATCGATGGGGACCGGTTCCAGATCATTACCGGAGAGCGCAGGTTCAGGGCGGCCCAGATGGCCGGTCTGGCAAAAATTCCTGCTTTCATCAGGGAGGCCGACAATGACTCCATGCTGGAGATGGCCCTTGTGGAAAACATCCAGCGTGAAGACCTGAATCCGATTGAAATATCGATCAGTTACCAGCGGCTCATCGATGAATGCAACCTTACCCAGGAAACACTGGGTACCCGGATAGGAAAAAAGCGGTCTACCGTGACCAACTATCTGCGCTTGCTTAAACTTCCCGCAGTAATCCAGAAGGGTTTAAAAGAGAAACAAATTTCAGTAGGCCATGCCAAGGCACTGATAAATATTGAGGATGCCGACACCCAGTTGATGGTCTATGGGCAAATCCTCCGGTATGACTTTTCAGTCCGTAAGGTGGAGGAAGTTGTGCGGGAATTGGGTGAACAGAACCAGAAACCTGCGCATGGACCCAAAAAGGAGGTGAATATTCCCGAAAAGTACCTTCCTTTCAGGCAGCTTCTCGATCAGGTGATCCCTATGCCTGTGAAGTTCAGCGCCGATCAGGAAGGAAGGGGCAAAATCGTGATTGCTTTCAAATCGGAAGAAGAGTTGCGTAAAATTGTTAAAATTCTTGAAAAAGGGAATTCCCAGCCTTGATGGCCCTTTTTGT
>CAYYJE010000115.1:0-5067 GCA_964472165.1 uncultured Prolixibacteraceae bacterium
GCCAGGGCTTTGGCGCCTTCGCCTCCGGCAAAACGGATTCCTCCGCGTCCCCGGTTTGCAGCAGGGGGTGTGCCGGGTTGCACAGGCCGGGATGTCCAGAACGGAATACCCGAAACCACCACCACCATTTTCCCATTCACGGGGTATCCGTAAACGAGTCCGTAGCCATCGGCTTCCTTGCCCAGATGGAGGGGAAGTTTGTCGGCGAGTCTGGAGATTACGCTGTTGGTTTCCCTGGTTCCCAGCAGAACCAGATTGGAACTGAGGTAGTCATCGGGGGTGACTTCGCGGTCGGCCAGAACCCTGGGATTCACCAAACTTGGTTGCTCGAAATACCCTCCGAAGGATACTGAAAAGTCGGCCGCTTTTCTGGCCAGGGCTCTTCTTTGCATCATCTCCTCCATTCCGGATAAGCCCTGGGTACCATACACGAATATACACCTTTGGGTCAGTACTTCGGCCATGGGGCCTTCGAGTCCCAGCTTTTTGGATGACACCGGTGCCTCATACCTTTCGGCTGCCCATTTTCCTTCTTTCAGCCAGAAGGAGTGGTTCAGTTTCGGGGTGCTCTGCACGGCGGTTCCGTTGATTTTCAGGGTCAGGGGTTTGTCGTGGCTGAAAGAGGGATGACCTTTGAGGCTGAGCGTAAAAGCGTCCAGGTTGGCGGTTTTAACTTCCACCTGGTTGGATCCCGTGAAACGGGCGTCGATGGTGGCCAAGGTTCCTGGAACCAGTTTGTCGAGGAGGACCCAATAGGCGGAGTTGTATTTGTACCAGCGGGTGGAATAGTTCACCCTTTCCGGGAAATTGTTGCGTACCTGACCGTCGAACCAGTGGAAGATGTTTTCATCCTGGTAGGCCTGGACCCACACGTCGTGCTGGACACCCGGGAACTCCCTGTATTCGACTGAGGCTCCTGATTTGAGCAGTTCATCCCTGATTCCCCGGACGCCTTCGGGCCTGACCACCGGATCGGCGCCTCCCTGGTAAATGGCTACCGGCAGGTTCAGGGCATTCCCCATCAGATCCCAGGCTTCTCCGGGAGGGGCGGGACATACCGGGGCGATGGCCGCAAACTGATCGGGACGGCTCAGTCCGATAAAGAGGGTACCTCCGCCTCCCATGGAGAGACCTGTCAGGTATACCCGGTTCTCATCGATGTTAAAATTGGATTTGCACGCTTCGATGACCCGCCAGACGTCGGCCTCCGGGATACCTACATATCCCATGGTTCCACGGGCATACGGGGTCGCAACCACAAAGTCGATATCCTTCCATTTGGGAAAAACCCGGGAGGCTTCCGCATCGTTCTGTCCGGGCAGGTTTGACTTTCCGAACACCCTGCGCAATGCCATGCGGTGGTTCGACATGGCGCCGTGAAGCATGATCACCAGCGGGTATTGCTTTTGGGGGTCATAATTCTGCGGGATATACAACCCGTAGGGCTGCTCCGAATCGTCGATTTCCGAATAAAAGGTGGCTACCTGTGGTCCCGGCCTGAAGATCTGTGCATGAAGGGTCTTGCAAGGGAGCAGGGAGAGCGGGACCATCACAACGGCCGCCAGCAGAAAGAGCGTTTTTTTCATGTGTATAAATCGTTTGTTTTTAACGGCCCCATGATGGGAAAATGGTTTCCGGTATTCCCGGTTATTGGGTGGAACGGTACGCCCGTTTATAGATCCAAAAGAAAACGGTACTTCCGAGGGTAGCTATCCCTCCGATGATGTAAGAGGTTGTCTTGGGAAGGGCAAACCCCTCAGGGGCCAGCATGAGGTAAGTGGAAATTACCGCTGTCATGAATATTGCCGGTATCAGGGTGATCCAGAAGTTTTTCCCGGAACGGAGCAGGTAAATGGTGATGGTCCAGAGCACCAGCGTGGCCAGGGTCTGGTTGGCCCAGGCAAAATAACGCCAGATGATGCTGAAATTGATCTGAGTCAGGAAAAATCCGGCGGCGAATAGCGGAAGGGAGATCAACAGCCTGTTTTTTACCGGTCCCTGTTTGAATTTCAGGAAGTCGGCCACAATAAGCCGGGCGCTTCGGAAGGCGGTATCGCCTGAGGTGATGGGGGCGGCCACCACGCCCAGCAGGGCGAGGAATCCCCCGAATTTGCCCAGCAGGTCGTTGGAGATCAGGTTTACCACCCAGGCTGCATTCCCCTGGTGGGCTGTCATCACCACGTTGAGCTCCCTGATCCCCCCGAAAAAGCTCATACTGATGGTTGCCCAGATCATGGCTACCACCGATTCCGTGATCATAGCCCCGTAAAATACGCGCCTGCCCAGCTTTTCATTGGTGATACATCTTGCCATGAGCGGCGACTGGGTGGCATGAAAGCCTGAGATTGCCCCGCAGGCAATGGTGATGAAGAGCATGGGAAAGACCGGAAATTTCCCGGGTTCAGTATGGAAGTTCCGGAGATTGGCAATGGTGAGCTCCGGAATGTGATACCCCTTTACCACCAGGGCGGTTATCAGTCCAACGGCCATGAAAAGCAGCGCAAACCCAAAAACCGGGTAGATGCGGCCAATGATTTTATCGATGGGTAACATGGTCGCCAGGATGTAATAAATAAAGACGACCCATACCCAGAATGTCATGGTGAAGAAATCAGGGGTGATTCCTTCCAGAATCTTGGCGGGTCCGGTGATAAATACTGCACCCACCAAAATCATCAGGATTACGGTGAAGCCCCTGGCAAACTGTTTCATGCCGTTCCCCATGTAGATGCCGATGATCTCCGTAATGCTCAGTCCCTTGTGCCGGATGGAAAGCATACCGCTGAAGTAATCGTGAACAGCACCGGCAAAGACTCCCCCCAGAATGATCCACAGGAAGGCAACAGGTCCCCACATGGCGCCTGCCACTGCTCCGAAGATGGGGCCTAATCCGGCAATGTTCAGAAACTGAATCAGAAAAACCCTCCACCAGGGAAGCGGCACGTAGTCCACCCCGTCGGCCATGGTCGTGGCTGGTGTGGCCCTGCTGCCATCGGCCCCTTCCACACGTTCAAGCACGGCGGAATAGAGGATGTAACCCAGCAAAAGAATGGCCATCGAAACGATTAGTGTTATCATACCTGACTGATTTTGAAGGGCGAAATGTACGGCGGGCGCCCTGGCTGTTTTTACACTTCCCCAAAAATAGCAAAGTTCGTTTCAAAATTCAGGAAAGAAACTAAATTATCACCCCGATATCGCTTATTTTTATCACCGTAATTTGGACAATCCGATGCTGAAAATTTTGAAATCCTCTTTTCCCCTGGTATTGCTCCTGTTTTTCGGCTTTCATGCTTCACCTTTGAAGCCGGAGGGGGTTGATCTTCAGGCGCACCCCCCCCGGATTATCCGGACTTGCTGCATGTTTGGTTCCCGGGTCGGAGTGGTACTGGTGCCATTTCTGAAACTGTCGGCCATCACCAGTCCTGAAAAAATGGGGGCACATCTCTACCTGGGAGGTGCCCGGGAGAACAACGGGGTTGTGTATACCCGGAAGGGAGGATTTATCGATATGGGTCATTTGCGTGACCAGGCAGACTGGACTGCTTATCTTTACTCACTTTTATCGGAAGAGCAGAAGAATGGATTCCTGGACAGGGATCTGGGTTACGAAGGGGGGGAAAAGCGCCTGATGGTGACCATTCCGGCCGGCATTCCCGGAGAGGAACTTCTCCGGTTGTCCGGACGAATCGCGTACGATCTTTCCGTGTGGCACGAAATTGCCACCTGGTACGGTGTTTCCTCCGTACCGCTGGTTTCAGAGCAGTATTCCAGCTTCTCTCCGGAAGATTTATACTCCAACCTCCTTGGGGTCTTTTTGGGAATCGAAGCGGTAAAAAGTGAGTTGCCCTACAACGAGGCAATGACGCTCCTCCTCGGAAATAAACTGAAAGAGTTGGAGGCGGTGGATTCGGAAGAGGAGACAGCAGTGGCCATGGAAGCTGTCAGAGACATCTGGTGGACCCGGACCCGGCGTTATCCCAGCTCTAAGGTGGTCATGCTCAGGCACACTTCCCCCTATGATCCGGTTTGTCCCTTTTTGGTCCCTTCGACAGAAGCAACTCCCATGGTGTATGAGCCGGTATGTCTTCCTTCCATCATTTCCATGGAATGCCCGACCGACAGCCTCTATGAATTTACCATTAAGCTGAATCACAAATTTCCGGTAAAGGAGCTTTTCCCTGAGAGAGGAGAACGGTTCATCACCCACCGGGATTTTGACACCCTGGTTCAGGACATAAGGCGGAAATATGAGACAGGCTTTCTGATTCCAAACAAAATCAGAAATGGCGGCACTGATTCAATCTCAATCCCGGTAAAGACGGGTAGAATAAAATCGCGGAAACATAAAAAACAGGAAAATGGGAGCTGAAAGGGCAGAACTTAAAAAGTGGGTGATAACCCTCCTCCGGATGGGTATCGGTTGGCATTTCCTTTATGAAGGGTTTGTAAAACTTGCGGCAGATGAATGGACCTCTTACAGTTATCTGATTCAGACTTCTGGACCTTTTTCAGGATTTTACCACTGGCTGGCATCCTCTCCGGCTTTGGTGAATATGGTGGATTTTCTGAATGTTTGGGGGCTTATCCTGGCAGGATTGGCACTCTTTCTGGGATTGTTCATTTCTGCCGGGATGGCAGGAGCTTTACTGCTGCTCCTTTTATACTATTTCGCGTATCCACCATTTGGAAGCAGCCTGATGAACAATGTGGCGGGCCAGTTTTACCTCATCGACCGGAACCTGCTGGAGGCTCTTACCCTTTTATTGTTGCTTTTTCTCAGGGAGAAGGGATATGGATTGTATTCCTTTCCTGCTTTCAGAAAAAGGGTTGGAAAAGACGGTAGGGAACCTGAGGCGGGAAGGCAGGAGGTAGTTTCTCCGGAGAGTGACGGCGCAGATTTCTCCCGGAGGGAAGCATTGAAGAACCTTGTGTCACTCCCCTTGTTGGGGGTGATGGGGTGGGGTGCCACAGCGGTAACCCGGAAATTTGGTGTGGATACCTTGTCGGGAGCTACCATCCGGCTTGAAAATTCAGACCTCAGGAAGCTGGCGGGTGTGCTTCCTG
>CAYYJE010000115.1:5167-9348 GCA_964472165.1 uncultured Prolixibacteraceae bacterium
TTCTGCCGACAGTTCCCTGGCCCGGTTTGAGGTGAGGGTATCGAGCAACTCCCAGAATTGCCTGCCGTGGTTTTTTACCCGGGTGTGTGCCAGTTCGTGCAGGAGGATATAATCGATGAGGTGGTCGGGTAACTTCATCAGATGGAGGTTCAGGCTGATGTTGTTATGCCCGGAACAGCTTCCCCAGTTGGTCCGGTTATCCCGGATTGTCATCCGGTTGTAACGGAACTGGTACTGTGCCGCCAGTTCTTGTAACCTTCCGGGAAGATACTTTCGGGCTTCCCACCGGTAGATTTCCGTCATGATTTTGCCTGTCTGCTCCTGGACTGCCGGATGGCCGGCGGACAAGTCTCCCTGGTAAAGTATTTCAATTTTAAAGCCGGTCTGTTTGATTTTTGTTTTGGAGCCTCCCCGGCGAAGGATCACCTGGTGGTAACGGGTTGCAATTTCGGATTCCTCCGGATAGGAAGGAAGGGATACCCTGAGCTTCTGTTGTTGAATCGCAATCCACTCGCGTTGTTTTACTGCAAACCGGATGGCTTCTTCCAGTGCAACTCCATAGGGGTACGAAACCCTGATCCCGGGGCCGGGAGAGACAGTCAGTCTTATTCTTCGTGACCTTGCACTTCTGCAGAAGGTGACATCCCCCACAGAATTTATATGAACTACTTTTACCGGCATCCGTATATTAAAAAAAAAGGCGTATTTTTAAAACCAAAGATAACTTATTATGGAATTCAACAAAAAACTGGAAGTTTTCGGGAACCTGGTCAAACAGGAAAAACTTTTTCCCATTGAAGACAAAATTGTGGCGGGCAGTTTGGTTTTTGAATCGCTCGATCCATTTCCGGGGTATTACAGTGACGCCCCTGATTCCTCTCCTCCTTTGTATCTCTATCTGGCGCTGGACAAAATGTACCGGCTGGAAGAGATTCTGAGGGCTTCACAGGGGATCGAATCCCGTTTCGAGGAACATTTTGACGCAGGGAAGGGAATTCTTTATTTAGGGGCAGACGAAATTCCGGTAATCAGATTGCGTCATTTTGGCAATTACGACATGGTTGTTCCTTTACAGGAGGCTTTTTACGAAATGGGTGTAAGTTATCTGAAGCGGACTAAAAAACAGGGTGAATATCCAACCTTGGTCAGGATCGTAAAAATGATGCAGATCAAACAGGTGGAACCCCATATTTTTATCGACCTGAAAGAGGATTATCATGGATACATCGAAATACCCCGTTATCTTACCTGGACGCAGTTTGAGGATATCACACGGCAAGTGAAATACAACTGGTTTGGAAGTAAATTTGATGCAGCCTATGGTTCATTTTTCTGTGACGGCCGGCTGCATGAATTCGTCAGGGTCTATTCCAGTAAACTCGATGCCGGTTATTTGCAGGATGTACGTGCACTATACCTTGAAAAACTAAGCCATCCCCTCTGAGAAAATCCGGTTGTAGTGATTCTCCAGGTGCCTTCGCATGGCTTTGCGGAAACTCCCTGCATCCCGCTCGCGGAGGATTTCCACCAGTCCCCTGTGTGAAACATACTTCTTTTTTGCAATGGGTTTGTTGATCAGCCCACTAGAGTAAACATAGTTGAATACTGGCAGCAACAATTTCTGAAAGCCTTTAAGGGTTTCGTTGCCTGTTATCTCATAAAGTTTGCCGTGAAAAAGAACTTCGTAATCCACGTCGAAAATGGTATCAGGGGAAGGAGAAAGTTCATTCTGAACGATTTCCGCCAATTCTTCAAGATCGTTGTCGGTGACTCTTTTCACCACCAGATCTGCCATGCCAACTTCCAGCACCAGTCGCAACTCAAAGGCATCTTTCAGCGACTGCTGGTCCAGGATGTTGGGGATCATCGATTTCTGAAGGATATGGGGGAGGTCAGGACTTTTAATGAGGGTTCCCTTGTGTTTGATCGACTCGATCAGCCCCATTGTTTTCAGCCTGTTGAGTGATTCACGGATAACGGTACGGCTGACGCCCATCGCCTGCGCAAGTTCAATTTCCCTGGGAATTACGTCACCGGGACTCAATTCTTTTTTGATGAAAAAGTCGATCAGGTTCATTTCAACCTTGTCGACCAGGGTGCGGGTGTCGATCGCTTGAATATCTGTTATTAAGTCTTCCTGGTTCATTGTTTTCAGTGTTTATTCAGAAGTAAAAGCAGTACAAATATAAGAAAAAACATCATTCATATGTACAACATAAAACAAATATTTGCGACAAGTTTTCATGCTTTACTCCTGTTTTGTCAGCCAACGGATTCATAAGTAAGGAAATGGGGATATCGAATTACACAGGTATGACAAAAATCATATAAAAAGGTTTAAAAAAATCTGAGAAAAATTTTTGTAAATGTAAATGAACCCATTATTTTTGTCGCATTAAGTAATACATAAAAACAATTTAGAACATTTTAACAATTAATTCAAATGCTATGAACAGAGTTTTTGTATTGAAGCCGCTACTCCTGGTATTGGCAGTTCTGCTGTCATTCGGGCAGGCTTTTGCCCAAAAGACGGTAACCGGAACTGTGACCGATGCTCGCGACGGATCCACACTGCCTGGTGTGAACATCGTGGTGGCTGGCACGACCATCGGCACAATTACCGACCTGGACGGTAATTTTACATTGGCGATCCCAGCTGATGCCAGACAGCTGATATTCTCTATGATGGGTTATTCAGCCCAAACGCTCCCCATCGGGGAAAATACGGTGTTTAATGTGGCCTTGTCGGAAGACACCAAATCCATTGATGAGGTGGTGGTGGTTGGTTACGGTACCCAAAAGAGAAGCACCATTACGGGATCTGTTGCAAAAATGGATGCACGGCTTTTGGAAACCGGGGTCCGTTCCAATCCCGCCCAGGCACTGGCAGGCTCGATTCCCGGGTTGAGGGTGGCTACCACCACGGGTAGGCCCGGTTCTCTGCCGGTGATTGTGCTCCGCGGAGGTACCAATTTTGACGGAAGCGGAAGTCCCCTGATCATTATGGACGGACAAGTCCGCGGATCGATGAGCGATATCAATCCGGAAGAAATTGCCAGTATTGAAGTCCTCAAAGATGCTTCGGCCACCGCCATTTATGGGGCGAGGGCCAACAACGGGGTGATCCTGATCACCTCCAAGAGGGGTAAAGCAGGGGCTGCCCAGGTCAACGTGAAGGTCAAAAGGGGAGTCAATTATTTAAATGTACCCTATGAGTTTGAAGATGCAGCCGGTTATATCAAATGGGCCCGGCTCGGTGCCGAACAAGCGATTTTGAATGGTACCCTTGGCGCCAGCAATGTGGCAGGCGTGGGTCCGCGCGGTACCGGCAACCAGTATAAAGACGCCCAGGGGAATATCCTGGACGGGAATTACAACTCCACCGCGATCTGGAGTGTGATGCGTCTGAATGATACCAACAGGGAATTATTGGATCAACCCGGCTGGCAACAAATGAAAGACCCCATCAAGACCAATGCAACAGGTAACTATGATCCCAACGGGACCTATTACGACCTGATTTACAAGGATTTTAACTATGGTGACTACGGTTTGAACAAAACCGCCATTACACAGGATTATAACGTGAGTGTGACCGGGGGAAATGACCGGGGCAAGTATTTCAGTAACATTGGCTATTACGATGAAGGCGGTTTGTCTTTGGCTACTTTTTATAACAGGCTCAACTTTGCCTTTAACGGGGACTATAAAGTCAACGAATGGCTGACTTCGGAAAGCGGAGTCCAGTTTGCCCGGGCCAGATGGAGAGATGAATCCCTGACGAATGGCGAATCCAATTATTGGGCCCGAATGCTTTCGGCGCCTCCGACTTTGCGGGGCACCAATGCGAATGGGGAGTGGATTCTTGGCCGTGATGCCAGTGACGGAAATCCGGCTTTCAACATTGACAAATACAAACGGAATAACCAATCCGATAAATTTACGCTGAACCAGGCGATCAGGGCTGATCTGTTTAAAAATTTCTATGTCAGGCTTAGTGCCATCCTGATGTATGATGAGTCCTTCCAGGAAGCTTTCAATAAAGATTTCCGTACCGGAATCATGAGTTATACCAATCCGAATACGGGCTGGAACAGGACCAGAAGCACCTCGGCAGAATTTGGCCGCGTAACCAGGCAAACCTACAATGCCATCGCCAATTACTCATTTGATTTTCTGGG
>CAYYJE010000116.1:0-9216 GCA_964472165.1 uncultured Prolixibacteraceae bacterium
GCGATGGAAAAGTTTTCCTTTTCGCCACCAAAGAGCTTTTGCCGGAGGGCCCGCATGAGCACCCCGATTTTTTCAATTTCTCTGAGCAGGTAGTCTTTTCGTTCCATCAGGAGTTGTTATTTTAAGCGTGGCTGCCGTTCGGAACTAACCACACCATTCAGCCACCGAAATTAACAATTTACCGGGACCAAATTCCCATTCCGGCAACAGTGCGGAAATAAAAATAAGTCAGTATTTCATTTTATCCTGATCAAGATGCCGATGATCCAAAAAACAAATCCAAGAACCAGGTTGCTTATCGGAACAAAAATTCCGGTATCGAAGGGCCGGTAGATTAGGTTGCTCGTAGAAAAATCGGTATTAAGTTCTGCATATTCAGAACCGCAATTTCTCGGTCATCAGTCCGAACCGGAGAACATCGAGCCGATGGTCAAAATAGATATTGTAGTAATCGGATCCGTGGTAATACTGGACGAATAGTCCGATATCCTCTAAGAATTCAGGGTGATAAAAGAAAGTCAGGCTCAGGTTCAGCCGCTCTCCAGATAGTGTTGCCAGATGATTGAAGTTCCCGAACATCCAGGTCAGTTCACTTTTAATTGAAATATCCGGTTTTTGCGGATGAGACGGATCATTTCCTGAAGAAAGCTTAAATACCGAAAAGGCATTGTGCCAGCGATATTGGCTATAGATTCCAGAAAGTTCTTCTTGCATCAGACCATTGGGGTGAACCTCAAGAGAGGATTTGAAAAACTGATAAGCATTTAATTGTGGAACACCATGTGTAGAAATTATTCCGGCTTCCAGAAAGTTTGTGGAAAAATCTCCGGATTTAAGATTGGGACGGCCATTTTCCAGAAAGAAATCCCCTTCTTGTCCGTTTGAATGATGGCCTATCCTTCCGAAGAGCGTCATGCTTCTGTCCTTTGCCCATTCGGACAAACGGTAATAAACGGTTATTTGTGGCATATAACTGGGGGTACGCACAGGGAATGATTTCTCCTGGTACATCCGAAGGATAATTTGCGGGGTAAGAACACCCATCAGCCGGGAGTTGTGGCTTTTTCGCAGATAAAAGTTGGGAATAAGATTCCCTTCGAACCAGAGGGATTCAATATTCCCGATGTCGGTAGGGAAGGTGATGTAACTGTTTCCCTGGTTGACCTGGGATATCAGGGGTAATGTAAACGAATATGCAGTGTCGTTGACCTGGGCGTTTGCTGAAATGCATGGCATAAACGTAACCCATAAGAGCAGACCAATTTTCTTCATCGCTTTGAATTCCGGCGAGCGCATTCCCCGCTGCTCTACGGCAGGGAGTTTCAATGTATTGTTTCGGAAATTCAGCATCAGGTATCCTTCCATGAAGATTAATTACTCTAAGGGATTCCTGGGAGCACTGTTTTCCCCATTCCCTGTTCTTTTGGCGATTTTTTCCTTGAGAGCGTCCACTGCATAATAGACCACGGGGACCAGGAAAACGGTGAGCACCAGCGAAGAGAGAAGACCGCCGATGATAATCCAGGCCAGGCCGTTTTTCCATTCGCTGGCGGTTCCGCGGGCCAGGGCAATGGGGAGCATACCTATAGCCATAGCCAGGGTGGTCATCAGAATCGGTCGCATCCGCTCTTTGGCGGCTATCACCAGGGCTTCCCTGTAGTTTTTCCCGGCAGCTTTGAGCTGATTGGTGAAATCCACGATCAGGATGGCATTTTTGGTCACCAGTCCCATAAGCATGATCAGTCCGAGAAGCGCAAACAAAGTGATGTCGTTGGCCGTCAGATTCAGGGCCAGGAAAGCGCCGATGGCTGCCACGGGAATGCCGAACAAGGCCACAAACGGATAGATATAACTGTCATACAGGGCTACCATGATAAGGTAAATGAGGATGAAGGAAATGAGCAAAACAGAACCGAGCGCGCCGAAGCTTTCATTTTGGGTTTTGATATCGGCGCCCCAGGTGAGTTTTACTCCTTCGGGCAGGGGCTGTTCCTCCAGATGTGTCAGCACATCATCGGCAAGTGTGCCGGAAGGGCGTCCAAACGATTCGGCGGTAAGGGTCACTGAGGACTGACGGTCCAGCCTTTCCAGGAGGGAAGGAGAGTTTTCCTGTTTCACTTCGGCAAACTGGGATACCGTAACGGGCTGATTCATGGGGTTGAGGAGGGTGAGATTCCTGACATCGTCATAATTCCGCCTGTTAAATTCATCCAACCATATCCTGACAGGAAATTCGGTGCCCTTTTCAGTCAGACTGGCATCCTCATTTCCGGAGAAGGCAGTCCGCAGGTTTAATCCCACATAAGCCGTGGTCAGACCCAGCCGCTGCATTTTGTCTTTATCCGGAATAATTTGATATTCAGGGCTACCGTCGACAACGGACAGTTGAACATTGTCGGCACCCGGTAACTCTTTAATAACGGTTTGCAGATTCTTAGCCGTTTCAATGACCAGCGGCAGATCGGCTCCGCTCAGGGTTATTTTTATGGGTGCTGATTTGGGAAGCAAACCGATGAAGGCCATGGAAAAATTGATGCCGGGAAATTCGGATTCCAATTCTTTCCGCAGGCTCTTCATAAAATCCTCTGTTTGAATGTCTCTCTCCTCTCCAGGTTTTAGCTGAATGGTAAACTCCGATTTATTGGCCGAGCCCACGCCGAGGCTCCCTATGCCGGCGGAAGGACCCGCAATGTTACTGAAAAGGGAGGCAACTTCTTCGTGCGCCATAATGTAGTTCTCCACCTGTTGAGAGATCCGGTTGTTTTGCTGTACGGTAACTGTTTTATCCAACTCGAGATTCAGCCGGAATTTTCCCTGGTCGCCGGTGGCCATCATCTCTTTTCCGATGATGCCCTGCCTCATCATCATGGCGGTCAATGCCAGCAACAGGATGACCGTTCCGGTGAACAGGAGTTTATGACTGAGCACCCATGCCAGTTGCCGGCCATACCATTCGATAAAATGCTCCAGTTGCCTTTCAAACCACAATAGAAACCGGTTCATAAGATGGGTGGGCTTCAGTTCTTCTTTCTTCCCGATACGGGAAGCCAGCCAGGGGGTCAGGGTAAAACCGACCAACAGACTGGTGAGGGTGGAGGTGACCACCACCACGGCAAACTGTTTGAGCATATCGGCGACAAAGACCTGTAAAAAGAGGATCGGCAGAAATACCACCACATCGACCAGCGTGATGGAGATGGCAGAAAAACCGATTTCCATGCGTCCTTCCATGGCGGCGGTTCGCTTTTCCTTCCCCATGTCGAGGTGACGCTGGATATTTTCGAGGACGACGATGGCGTCGTCAACCAGGATGCCGATAATCAGCGACATGGCAAGCAGGGTCATCAGGTTGAGGGTATACCCCAGCAGCCACATCACGGCAAAAGCGGTGATCAATGAAGTGGGAATGGAGATGAGCACGATGAGGGCATTACGATAGCTGCGTAAAAAGAGCAACATCACCAGCGATACCAGAATTACGGCCAGTATCAGGTCGTGCACGACGGAATCGACTGCAGCGATGGTATTGTC
Organism: uncultured Prolixibacteraceae bacterium; assembly: GCA_964472165.1. GTDB lineage: Bacteria > Bacteroidota > Bacteroidia > Bacteroidales > Prolixibacteraceae > UBA1413. The sequence goes on from CAYYJE010000116.1 coordinate 3,532, forward strand.
GGTGGAATCATCGGCAATAATGAATTTTACTCCCTCTGATTTATTCTGCTCTTCAATGGAGGTCAGTTTTTCACGGACCAGCCCGGAAACTTCCACGGCATTAGCGTCGCCCTGTTTTTTCAGCAATAAGCCTATCCCATTCTGACCATTGAAGCGGCTGACCGAAGTAATTTCCCTGGTCCCGTCTGTCACAGTTGCCACATCTTTCACATAAACAGGACTTCCGGGGAAGGGCATGGCCACCTGAACGTCCATAATATCTTCAAGACGCGTGAACTTACCGGTGATACGCACCGGATTGTTCACATCTTCTGTCTGGACTTTACCGGCGGGCAGGTCAAGTCCCGACCGGTTGATGGCCTCCACTACCTGGGAAAGTGAAACCTTATAGAGCTTTAGTTTCTCCTGGTCCACTTTTACCTGAATCTCCCGTTCTTCTCCGCCAAGCAGGGTGATTTCGGCCACCCCTTTTAACTGCTGGATCTGTGGAAGGAATTCATCCTGCATCTTTTGGTAAAACTCCTTGCCGGGCAGGTGGCTGGTTGCGCTGACCGACATGATGGGCAAGTCGTTGGGGGAGACCTTACTCATTACGGGGCTTTGAATATCGGCAGGCAGGTCACTGCGGATGTTATCGATGAAACGCTGGGCATCCTGCATGGCATTCTCCACATTGGTACCATATTTCAGGTTGGCGATAATCACCGAAGCATTGGGCATTGACTTGGTTTCCAGGTAGTCGACCCCTTCAAGGTTCGACAGGGCATCCTCAATCTTCCTTGACACCGAAGTTTCCACTTCGCCGGGTTCCGCACCCGGATACATGGTTTTGATGACGACTACCGGTTGGTTGAAATCGGGTAAAAGCTCATAGCCCAGGTTGAGATAACCGATGACTCCCAATAAAGCAAAAACACTGAAAAGAACTACGATGAGCGACGGCCTTTTGATTGATATCTCTGTAATGTTCATGGTATGAATTATTTAAGGATGACGCTGGCTCCGTCATAGAGGTTAATAAAACCGGTGGTGACGATCTGGTCGCCTTCCGCAATGCCTTCTGATACCAGTACCTGGTCTCCGGCACGCCCGGAGATAACGATATTCTGCAATCTGGCCCTGCCGTTCGTTACAAGGTAAACTTGTGGCTGCAGGGAGGTGCCTGATATGGCGGATGCCGGGATAGCCACCTGATTAACCTTATTGTCAGATTGGAGGGTCACCTTTCCGAACATGCCTGACTTGATTTTCAGGTCACCGCTGTTTTTCACGGCCAGCTGAACGGGGTAGCTGTTCCCCGGATTGGCTTTACTGCCCACCATGATAACCGTCCCTGTGAGGGACAAATCAGGATAAACATCGGCAGATACCTGGCAAACCTGACCAGGATGGAACAAGGCAAGTTTGTCTTCAGGTATGTTTACGGTAAATCTGAGGTTGGATATATTGGTGATTTGGATCAACGGCATTCCCGGCGCTGCAAAGGCTCCCTCTTCGGTGAGCCTGGCTGTGACTATTCCGTTGAAAGGTGCACGGATGGTGGTTTTGTCGATCTGCGCAAGAAGGGTCTCTTTTTGGACTTTAGCCGTTTTCAGCCCAAGCCCGGCTTTTTCGAGCTGAACCCCCTGGATGGCGTCGGCTTCCGCCAGAATAGAAAACCGCTTTACGTCTGTTTCCAAACCTTCGATCTGAATTTCAGTGCTTTTTAACTGAAGTTTTAACAGGGCATCATCCAGTTTGACCAACGTTTGTCCCTTACTGACATAACCGCCCAAATCAACAGCCACATGGTCGACTTTTCCCTGGATGTCAGCGCTGATTTTGCTCTCCTTGTAAGGTTCAAAAGTGCCCGACCAGGTGTAGGAAAATCCGGCATTGCCATATACCGCCGGGGTAGTGTAGACGGGAATTGGTTTTTCCCTGTCGTATTGATAAACTCTTTTTTCAGCCGTTTCCTTGTTGCTCTTCAGTCTGAAAACCGTAAAGACAACTATGACTAGCGCCACTGCGATATAAATGATCTTTTTTGCCATGGTCTATGCTTTTTTAATTTTTCTGTGAAATATTTCCGTTTATTCTTTTCAACTCGAGATCAGCCTTCAAATAGTCAATGATTGCTGAGAGGTGGCGTTGCTGGCCCTCACGGAGCGCATTGTCAGCCAGCAGGACATCGGTGAGTGAGGCTGTTCCTTCCTTTTGTTGCAACACCATCTTTTCATATATTGAGAAGGCGAGTTCGATCTGTCTCCGGGTATCCTCAATGGTTTGCTGCTTTATAGATCTCTGGCGGATTGCATTGGCCGCCAGGATACTGTTTTGTTCAGTCACCAGATCAATTTGCAACTGGTTATTCTGAATCTCCAGTTTCTTCTGATTGATTTTCCGCTGGGTGACCGTTCCGTTGAAAAGCGGAACCGAAACCTGGAGCCCGGCAAAAGAAACGGGATAGAAATGGAGAAATTCATAGGGCTTTTTGTCGTAACCCATGCCTGACTGACCGTAACTCCCCATCAACGCCACAGTGGGAAGCCGTGATTTTTTCAGGGTCTGCCATTCTGTGGAGAGCAGGTTTTTCTGAGCGATGGCCAGTTGCACGTCTGCCGGAACTGAACCGGGGAGATCCGTGGCTGGTTTATATTGTATTTCAGCATCAATCCCTAAGGGCTGTGTTTGAGGAATGCCCATCAGGAATTTCAGTCCGTCCATGACCTGCTCCAGACTGGCCTCCACCGTTTCACGCTGGGTGGACAATTCCTCTTTCTGCAGCGACACCCGTTCAACATCGCTTTTTTTAACCATCATCTGTGAATGGAGGAGCTCCAGGTTTCGGAACAATCTGTCCGTATTCACCAGATTGGTGTCAAGAAAGGCTATCTGATGGTTAAGGATTTGAGCATTGTAGTAGAGCCCTGAAATTTCATACAATAGTTGTTCTTCGGCTTTCCTGTATTGCAGCCTGTTTAATTCCGAAGCGTGTTCCGTTGCTTTAATGGCACCATAAATCTGGGCATTGTAAAGAGGAAGGAGTAGCTGGAGGTTTACCCCAAGGTTATGGGGAACCCCCATCTGAACTTCTTTGAATTGTCCGGCCGGGCCTCCGAAGGCCGATTGGGGCATCAGTTGGGTGGGCTGATCGGCAAAATATTTATAGTCGGATTGAAGGGTAACATTCGGCAGCAGATGGGCCCTGGCCTCCCTTTGCCTTTCAGCCCCCAGTTCGACATTGTTCCTGCTGATCTGCAGCTTTTTATTGTAAAGGAGGGCCGAATCGATACATTGCTGTAACGAAAAGGTTTGGGATGAAGCCCCAAGCGTAGCGGATAAAAGAACCAGTGAAAGGATTCTCCTTTTGAATTTGTGAATGTTCACTAACTTTGTCATTGAAATTTTTTTAGTTTCCATTTTTTAGTCATTAATATATTTCATCTGGCGGATGATTTCGAGTACCCGGTGTTCATCGTGCATAAGGGTCCTGAACTTGTGGAATTGTCAACGCCTGTATTCCTTCGTTCGTGATGATTCCGGAGGCCTTCTGGATGATAAGTGATCCTGGGAATTCCATAATTTATTTTGTGTTAATGAATGTTCACTAACTTTTTGAGAGAAATTTTTTTATAAACCGGATCCTGGTCGGATGAACCAAGGTTATAACAGGAGCGGTCAACGCTGAAGGGGAGGGAAGGGTTCATGATTTCTCTGTGATGATCAGTTTTATCATATCAATAAGTTTCTCACCATTCCGGACCAAGTCAAAGGAGTAGTCCGACATATGCCATTTTTTGACAAACAATCTTAAGGCACCCATCACCAGAACAGCCAACAGGGAAGCCTCCACATCCCTTCTGATTACTCCGTTTTTTTGACCTGATTCAATAATAGTAATCAGACTGGAGGAGTATTTCTCCATGATCTCCCTGACTTTTTCCGTTAATTCTTTTTCGTTACGGAAGATCTCTTCGGAAAAGATCACAGAAACCAGGGAAGGGTTATCAGTGAATTTTCTGAAATGATTTCTGAAAATGTTCTCAATTTTCAACAGGGAATTTGTTCCGGATTCCAGTTGACCGGCGTAGAACTGTCCCGTATTTTCTTCGAAATATCCGAGGATGGCCAGCAGAATCTGAATTTTATTCTCATAATGGCGGTATACGGCTGACTCTGAAAATCCGATTTTCCTGGCGAGGTTCTTGATGGTTAAACCCTGAATGCCATTCTCTTCGATCAATACCAAAGAAGCATGGATGATTTCCTGCTGTCTTTCTGTCAATTCGTTGTTCATCATATTTGATAAGTATGTGAATATTCACTCACAAAGATAGATCATTTTTTATCGAATACAAATTTTTTAAGATTTCTTAAGCTTTTCTTATTTATTTATGTAGTCTGTTTTTATTGTTTCGGCCAGAAGTACTTTTCAAAAATGTCTTCGTACTGTTTGCTCAGGACATTGGGGTTGATGGGTTCCAGATCCTGAAGAAAGGATTTCCGGAAGAAGGCCACATTGTCCATTTGGGCGTCAACGATCATGGCATACACGGTGGAGTATGCTTTGATGGGGGTTTCGTAGTACATCCCCAGGGTCAGGATTCCCAAGGCGGCCCCTTTTAAAACCTGCTTGCCATAGTTGCCTTTTACGCGGGTAAAACCGCTGGCCACCACCACCAGTCCAAACCGGGTTTCATTGCTTTCCAGGACTTTGTCGAGGGTGGGGGTGATCCTGAGATGGGTGATGTCCCTGTTTTTCTCAGCCGTAAGGATAAGTTGTTCGTATTCCTTTTCCAGTTGGTGGTTCACCGTGCTGTCGGTCAGGAAAATCTCTCCTTTGAGAGGGATCTTCCCGGTGTAACTCTTCAGCGCATCCATGTTCAGCTGCTTCGAAATGTCAGAAATGCTGTCGTCCAACTCTCCCTGGTTGCCTTTTTTGATCATGGAGATGTAGGAGTACGGTTCCAGCAGTTTGAGGTCGGTCACCTCTGCCGGTGTCACATCAGATGTCAGGGGTTTGGTCACAGTGCAGGAGATGAAGCCGCAGCAAATCAGAAGCAGGAGAATTCTTAATCCTTTCATATAATTCTTATTTATACTGAACCACAAAATTAGACTATTTTATTTATTCATTGACTTGCCCTGTCAGGGCGCCTCAACTGTTTTATCATTCATTTTACCCAAGGCGTTGCCTTGGGCTGAATTTACAAAGGCTTTCAGCCTTTTGACCTTAATCTGGCAGTTAACTACTCGATAGTCAGGTTTCTGTTTTTCGGATACCTGACCGAGTACTTCAGGTCGAGTTCCTTCTTTTCAGCCGGTTTGAGCTGGAAATTCCACTCGATGATACCCGTTTCGGGGTCCAGCTTGCCGTTGGAGATATTGTCGGCCTTGACCTCGATCTCTTCCAGCGTTGAAACGGGGATCTGGTCAAAGACTGAAATTTTGATGTCCTGTGCTTTGTTGTTTTTCACGCTGAGAAGCCAGCCACGGTTCTCCTCCTTTTTACTTCCGAGGAACTGTTTGGTGGTGAACTGCTTCTGTATTTCCCGGTCGATGGCGATGCCCTTGTCCTTCCCGAGGGAAATGTTCAGGGTGTCGGACATGTATCTGACATCCAGCAGGGTCTTTCCGGTGTAGGTATCCTCGAAGTAGACGCTGGCTTCCCCTTCCAGAAGGTTGTACTTCTCCCAGTCGACG
>CAYYJE010000117.1:0-4502 GCA_964472165.1 uncultured Prolixibacteraceae bacterium
GTGGAGGCATAATAGACTCCGGAATAATAGGCGCAGGCATTTTCAGGCAGAACAGTCAGGGTGGTGGAGGGATTGATGACCACAAAATCGGGATCCACGCCGCTGAAGGAGGCTTTCACCAGCTTGGGATTCAACGCCGGATCGGGATCCATGGATCCTTCATACCCTTCCTTCTCGAGAAGCGGATAGGTGGCGATGCCCACCAGAAGTCCTCCGTCAGGAACCAGCGGCACGGGTTCTCCCATGGGTTGCATACCCACGTAGAAGGTGACATGCGTGGCTGCATGTCCGGCCCCCTCGCAGAAACCGGGCTGGATGGTGGCTGTGAAGGTCACCGGATCGCTGTATTGCTGCTCATCGGGGGTGACCGTCACTTGGGAGATGGTGATAACCTTGTTCACATCAACCACCATCTGACAAGTGCTGGCATTCCCGCATTTATCCCAGGCGGTCCAGGTGACGGTCGTCTTCCCGAAGTTGAGATCCATTCCGCCCAGACTACTCATTCCGGCACCATCGGTAGCTCCCGAGAGGCTCCAGTTGATCTGGTTGATTCCCTCGCAATTGTCGGTGGCGGTGGCATCAAATTCAGTCCCCGCGACAGTGTAGGCGCACTCTCCGGTATTTGTCGACCTGATCGCATCGGGCGCACAGGTAATCACCGGAGGCACATCATCCCTGACGGTGATGACCTGGGTGCAGGAGGCCTGATTCATGGCAATATCTTTGGTACTCCAATTGCGGGAAATCGAATTGAAGCAATTGTTTCCGTGGTGGGATTCCTGTTCGACAAATGTGACCGGACAAGAACCGCTGCAGTTGTCGGTAGCGGTGACAGTAGCCACGGGGGGCACTTCCGTGTAACAGGAGACGGTAATATCCGAAGGACACCCTACCAGAACCGGAGGTTCATTATCCACCACAGTAACCTGCTGGGTGCATACGGCGGGGATATTCTCCCCGTCGATGGCCTGCCACCACACACCGGTGGTTCCCAGGGGATAATAACCGGGGGCATCGTTTTCCGCATAAGCAGAACAGTTGTCGGTAACAATCGCTTCTCCCAGAAAAACGCCGGCAGCCCCGCAGATGCCCGGATCGGTGGATACGGTAATATCGGCCGGACAGATAATGGAAGGGGGATCATCATCGTGTACATAGACATCCACCACACAGGAGGCCTCATTATAAGAATAATCTGAAACTACAAGTGTGGCCTGATGCGGATAAGGGGTCACATCATCACAGTCATAAAATGGATTTCCCTCGATTAAACGATCGGCAATTCCGCACAAATCATAAGAGCCCGCATCAACATCGGCTACCAGAAGCCGGGCCTCCCCGTTTTCATCCAGATAGATGTCTATACTGGCGAAACAGTTGGCAAGGGGTGGCGTATTGTCCATAACCGTTACCGTAGCGTTACAGGTGGATATCTGGTATTCGTCCCGGACTGACAATATTACCTCCTGGTCACCCACATCATCGCAATTAAAATCGTAATCACTCAGCATAAGCATGGGTGTCCAGCAATTATCCCACGACCGCAGATCCACATCTTCAGGTTCTATATGTGCCTGACCGGATGCATCGAGTGCTACGGTGATATCCTGACAAACCGCCACAGGGGCAAAATCATCCACCACATGGAGCCACGCCATGATGGTCGTGGTGTTGCCATTGACATCGTTCACGTACACGGAGACAGCAGGGTATCCTTCATCGGCGCAGGTAAAATAATCACGGCTTGCGGTGATCTCTCCCAATCCGCAATTGTCATGCGTCATGTTCATGTCAAGTAGCTCTTCGGCATCCCAGATGCGGGCTTCCCCGAATTGATCGAGGGAGAGGGTCACTTCCCTGGCAAATGCAGACGGTCCTAAAGGATCAATGACTGTAACATAGGCTGCACACATGTCCCAGTTACCGTCATCATCAAACACCAACAGCGTCACCGCCACCGGAGAATCCACATCGTCGCAGTCCACTGTTGATGGAATCACTTGCCAGGAAACAATGGGACCATCGGCATCTGAAGATCCGGCATCCACCTCCCACGGATCAATCGAAACGGAGGAGCCATCCGCGGGGATATACACGGTAATGTCGTGACAGCGGGCCACCGGATTGCTTTGCGCCCATAATTCAGGGGGATTCAGCAGGAAGGCCATCAAGAGGAGCCCTCCGGCCAGAAAAAGGTTGAGGTAAATTTTTTTCATCATTTGTTTAATTACTGATTGTAGTTCGTTGGAAAAATCTGCAAACTCAGCAGCGGATAAAAGACGAGATTTTCTGCTGGCAAACCATCTGGCCGTCAGGCAGGATGTGCCAATGGAACTCCGCATGGCAGAGCCGACGGGAATAATGCTCACCGGAAGTCAGGAGGGAGTTTCCCGGTGAGGTTTGGACAGGCATTTTTCCGTGGAGGGAACGGAACTTTATCAGATGTGGCTTTCTCTACCGTATGCCATTTTCGCGATGGCTGCTAAAAACTTCGTTTAGAGGAAGTTTAAGGACAATGGAATTGTATCACAGTTCAATATACGGAAAAATTTCGGCTTACGCAATATAAATCTACTTTTTCTAAGCCCCATTGCTGAGCAGCGTAGCTGCGATACTAATGTAGCAGCTTAGCTGCGACATTATGGTAGCACTGCGACACGACCACCTCCCTCCCATAGCCCCATCGGGGCGTCACTATGGTAGGTCAAGAAAATACCATGATGAATTGCCCTTTGATGCAATTTTCTTATCTTTGGCTTATGCGCCTGACAAAAAAAGAAATAGAAGCGATTAAAGAAACTGCTGCACTCGTTTTTGGGGACATGGTGGAGGTACGGATTTTTGGTTCCAGAACTGATGACCACAAAAAAGGTGGAGATATTGACTTGCTCATTTCAGGTGTGAAAGATGACGATTTAAATGTGGGGGCAAAAATCAAATTTTTGGTTTTACTCAAACAAATCATCGGGGATCAAAAGATTGATGTGCTACTCGACAGGCCTTCCCTGAAGTCCAGATCATTATTTTATAAATCAGTTGAACAATCTTCTATCAGGCTATGAATCCGGAAGATAAATTAACAGAACTTCATGATGCACTGATCCTGTGTGAAATTCACTTTCAAAGGATGAGTTATGCATTTGGAAAGCTTAAGAATTTTTTCCCTTTAACTCCGGATGGTTTTAGACAGCTTACTTTTGATGATCTGAGTTATTCCGATCAGCTGATTTTTCGATTTTCCAAACTTCAGGACAGTATGGGTACAAAATTATTTCCTTCAATACTTGAAAGCCTGGGTGAGGATATTCGAGGCATTCCATTTATCGATCTTCTGAATAATATGGAAAAATTAAACCTCCTTGATGATCAACAAGAATGGTTTACCCTTCGTGAAACCAGGAATATCGTAACCCACGAATATCCATTTAACAATCAGGATATTATGGAAGGGTTGAATATCCTTTCAAATCAGGTTCTTGTTTTGAACCGCATTTATATCAAATTGAAAGATTACATTTTCTCAAGATTTCAGATTCAACCTTCAAATACCGGGAATTTTCCCGAATAGAAAATCTTCAGTTAGCATCGGGGCGTCACTATGGTAGCCAGGTAGCAACGTAGTTGCGACATTATGGTAGCTGCGTAGCAGCGTCACTATGGTAGGTCGGGTTGGTAACCCCGATGCGGATTGAACCTCTTTTTCATGCCTTCAGCAGGGCCGGAAAAAGAATGTTGTTCTCGAGATGGACATGCAGATGGAGATCATCCTCAAAGGCCCTGAGCCGCTCAAAGGCCACCCGGTACGTGTTGCACCCATCGGCCGGCACCCGGTATCCCCCGGTGATCCGGTGGATGGCGTCCATCGTTCCTCCGGCAAAATCATGCTCCCCCAACATCCTGCGGATCTCCGACTGCACAATCTCCCGGTCTTCCGGACTACCATCAGAAAGCAACCGCTTGGCTGCCGGAAACAACACCTCCTCTTCCTTCGCCAGATGCTGTGTCAGTTCGGCCGCCACTTCCCCGAACATCCGAACGACATCCACCAGTTCGGGATGATTTTCCCCATGCACATCAGCGATCTTTTGGGTGTAGAATTGCAGCTCCGGAAGGTTCTGCTTTACAAACCGGTGATGCGTCTGTACGATGTAGTCGGCCAAAAAGCCCGGATTCCACTCTTTGAAATTCTGGTTGTACCCCACCGGGGTCTCCATCACCGAGGTCAGCTCGCCGACCAGGTTACGCAGGTCAGTCCCGGCTTCCTTACATGATTCGGCAAGGCTCTTCTTCCCCCCGCAGCAAAAATCGATTCCAACCTTCGTAAACAAACCCGCTGTCCGGATATCTTCCGCCACAATAGCCCCCACCGGGGTATTCCCTGTAATTTCCATCATTTATGCTTTTTTATTTTTATATAATGACAAAGATATCTTTTTATATTTAATTACACAATATCCAATAATTTTACTTTTTTTGTGATCCAGGGTTCCAAGGTTCCA
>CAYYJE010000117.1:4602-9128 GCA_964472165.1 uncultured Prolixibacteraceae bacterium
GGTTCCAAGGTTCCAAAGTTCCATGTTTCAGGTGAAGTCCGGATTCACAATACGATCCTTTATTCTGTTGCTCCCTCGCAAAGTCGCAAAGTCGCAAAGTCGCTCTCCCGCTCCCTCGCTCCCTCGCTCCCTCGTCCTTTACCCGGGACCGGTGACAGAACAAAATGATTTTTTTTCACACACGGCTGAACCTATCGATTATTGTCATAAATTGAATTGCTGTAAACCAACAACTGACAAACTGCCCACAGGATTGGAAACGGTGGGAACTCTCCCTGCACACCATTCCTGAACGCTGAAACCCCCTGGTGGGTTGAGTAACCATTAAGGTGAAATATTCGGAATTCTGAACGCTGTCTCTATCGAAAACCGGATCGCTTCTCCTGCTAACCGGATTATGAAACCAAAATTTTACCTCAAAACAGATTCTTTTCAAAAACATTCACACCATGCAAAAACGACTTTTACTTCTTTGTCTGATGTTGCTCTTTTCATCGGTTTCCTTCGGACAGATGAACAGGGTAAAGGAGGTTACCGACACCGCCGAAAGGGGAGCTCAGGCCTACCTCGAAAAAATTCCCCCGGGGCATGAATCCAGTTACGGATTCAACAGCCGGGAAGAGTTTGCCAGGGTTGAGATGGGCAAACCCTACCAGATCATTATCCTGAAAAAAGAGTTGTTCGAAGACCCTGAAATGTCCGGGGATGATTACCTGCAGCCACTTGATGAGTGGCGGGTTCCGCTGATGGTGGACCGGGAAAACAGGGCTTTTCTGACCGTTGCCCGGGTAAAAGGGCAATTGAAGACCGTAGGTCTGGGCGCTGCTGGCCTCGCCGGCGAACTGGGCGAATTTGAAAAGCAGCATCCCTCCCGGCAATCGCACGGGAAAATTTTGCGTGTTCATAAAATGACGTGTGACTTTGTACTTCTCCCCGATGAGGCCAATCCTGCCTCGTATACCCTCTTTCCGCTCCAATCGGCGAAGAACTCCTTTCGTGACAACGGGGAATCTGCTGCGTCGTTCAAACTGAACCAGGGACTGCAACTCATCAGGAAATATGCAAAAAACAACTAAACCTATCGCCATGAAGAAAATATTATTTTACCTGATGGTCATAACCGCCTTTACCTTTTCTTCACTTCACGTGAACGGACAGGTGCTGGACGTACCCGAAACTATACAGGAACACTCCATGTGGTGCTGGGATGCTTCTTCGGTATGCGTCCTGAACTGGTACGGTTTTCTTTTCACCCAGTGTGAAATTGCCGACTGGGCTTTCACGAGAAGCGATTGCTGCGGGGAACCCACCTTTGACTGGAAAGATCCCGGCAATCCGGAGAATAACCACCCCTGCAACAGTGGCAGCTATCTCTCAGGATACAGCGGCCACGATGTGGATGACGTCCTTGACCACTATGGAAGCCTGGTGTCTTCAATAAAGGAGGGGGCATTAACCCAGGCGGAAATCATAACCGAAATGGGTGAAAAAACACCTTTCGTCATGAGGTTCGACTGGAAGGGAGGAGGGGCTCATGCCCTGGTTGGCCATGGCATCAACGGGGATGACGTCTATTACATGGATCCCTGGCCGGGACAGGGATTTAATATCAATGACTATGATTTTGTGGTCGAAAGTGACGGACACAATTGGACACGTACACTTAAACTGACCTCTCTGCCCGGCGGACACGATTTCTATCTGATGAACGCTGCAGTAACCCAAAGTTGCATCAACCCGGGCGGATTAATCAATGCAAGCTGCGATGTAAACTATGCAGGTTCCACCACCAACGCCGGTCTCGATGAAGTCATACTCGGCTATTATTTGTCGGCCGATTTAGTATTTAATCCTGCCACAGATGTGCTACTGGGAACCGATATGTCTTATCTGGGAACCGACGCCAGAAAAAACGGGGAAACCGCCACCCTCACCATTCCTGCGACTACCCCGGGCGGCAATTATTACATCTTTTTCGTAGCCGATCACCTCAGCCAGTTCACCGAAACCAACAAGAACAACAACATCATGGCCGTCCCGATTTGGGTGGACGATATGGCCCCTACCCTCACCTGCTCAGCCGATGCGGAACGCTCCACTGATCCCGGAAAATGCACCTATCAGGTAACAGGAGGCGGATTTTTCTCTACTGCCGCTGACAATGGCACCGTTACCTCCCACACCTGGGTGATGAGCGGGGCCACCACGGGCTCGGGAGCGAATTCCATTGCCGGGCAAACCCTGACCAAGGGGGTGACCACCGTCACCTGGACCGCAACCGATGAGTGTGGGAATGTCAGCACCTGTCAGCAGAAGATCACCGTCAAGGATACCCAGCCTCCGGCACTCATCTGCGGACCCGGTGCTTTGAAACCCGCCGATGAAGGGGTATGCAGCTACACGGTAACCGGAACCCTGCTGGATGCCACCGCCACCGACAATTGCCAAATTAAATCGCTGACCTGGCTCCTCTCCGGCGCCACAACCGGAAACGGCAGTACCACCCTGAAGGGCACCACCTTTCAGCTTGGGCCTACCACCATCACCTGGACTGCGGAAGATATGGACGGGAACAAAGCTTCCTGCACGCAGACCATCACGGTTTTCGATTCCCAGCCCCCGGAAATCACTTGCAAGAGCATCGAGGAAAGATCCTCAAACAAGGGAGAATGCACCTATACGACCGTTGGGACGGAATTTGACGCCATGGCCACCGACAACTGCGGACTGAAGCCGCTTAAGTGGGAACTCTCAGGCGCCACCACGGGAAGCGGCAGCAACACCCTGGCCGGTGTGGAATTTTACTTCGGGGTGACCACCGTCACCTGGACGGCTGAAGACCCTTCCGGAAACAGCAGCAGTTGCCAGAATGAGGTCAACGTGAACAAGATCATCACCATCACCACAGTCACCACCGACCTCGCGGCACAGCAATACAGCGATCCCGTGGAGTTCACGGCCACCATTCAGCCGGGTGCATGCACAGGTGCGGGAGAGGCAGCTACCCATGTCACCTTCTACGTGGGGATGCAGCGTATGGGAGACCCCGTGCCGCTGCTCCTGGAAGGAGGCATCCTGACGGCCTCAGCGACCTATCCCCTGCTCGAATATCCGGGCTTTGAAGGAACCATGGATCCCGCCGTAAATCCCAAACTGGTCACCGCCAAATTCAGCGGCATCGACGAAGATTTTGAAGTAAAGGATGCTACCACCACCCTGACCGTGCTTCAGGAGGATGCCTGCGCTTACTATGCCGGCGTTTATTACGCCTCCACAGGATCTCCCCTCCTCGATGAGGCCACGGTGGTACTGGCGGTCACGCTCGTCGAGGAAGACGACGGATACCCCGGCGAGTTCCTCAACAATACCACGGTCCGGTTTTATGCCGACGGCTCCCTGATCACCTCAGTGCCTGCCCTGAATGCCGGGGAAATCGGCGCAGGGGCTGCCGTTGGGACAGCCTCCTGGGAATGGACCGGCGTGGATGTTGGCGTGTACGACATCACCGCTCATGTTCTGGGATATTATACCAATGCAGGAGTGGAGGACTGCGACGGGGAAGCTTTGGTCACCGTGGGCAAACCCACCCCCGACTTTATCACCGGCGGGGGATTTGTCACCCTCGAAAACTCAATGGGATTGCTTGCCGGTACCCCCGGGACCAAAAACAATTTCGGTTTTGTGGTCAAGTACAACAAGAAGATGACCAGTCTGCAGGGTAATCTGAACACCATCTTCCGGAAAATGGAAGGTGACGGCATGCACCTCTACAAGATCAAAAGCAATGTCCTCTCCTCCCTGGCCATTCAGGACAACAAGGCCACCTTCACCGGAAAAGCGAGCATACAGGATATCACCGATCCGCTGAATATAGGCGATGTGGCAGGGAACTGCATCCTCCAGTTCACGCTTACTGACAACGGGGAACCGGGAACGGCGGACCTGATTTCCATCACGGTATGGAAGAGAGATGGCGGGATGTGGTTTACCACCAATTGGGACGGTGTCGCCTATAAACCAGCCGAACAGCTCCTTGACGGAGGCAACCTGGTGGTCCATTCCGCGGCCGACGACGGCGGAGAAGTACCCCCGGTAAAACCACCCAAAAAGAAGGTGGCCTCCATCGAAACTACGGGCTTCCGGGTCTATCCCAATCCCTTCAGCGACAGACTCTGGTTTGAGTTCACCCCGGAGAACAACGTTCCGGCCAGACTGGAAATCTTCGACGGTGTAGGCCGTAAGCTCACCACCCTGCTTGACAGGAATGTGGAGGCCGGCATACCCATGCGTCTGGAATACCAGCCCCGGGCCTCTGTTACGCAGATGCTCTTCTATCGCCTCACGCTGGGCAACCACGTCCATAACGGCAAGGTGATATACCGCAAATAAGGTTCGGAACCTGACCCAAAAATGGCACGCGGATAAACGCGGATTCGACGGATCTGCACGGATCAAAAAGCATGGAGCGGGAGAGCGAGGGAGCGACCTGCCTTCGCCTCTCCCCTTTATGCTGACGCAGGCTTCGG
>CAYYJE010000118.1:0-7654 GCA_964472165.1 uncultured Prolixibacteraceae bacterium
GGGGTAACCCGGTTTTACCTCAAACGCGCGTCAAACTCTTTTGTGAAAGCAGCGAGCAACTTTTCCATCGTTTTATCGATGACTTTGTCGTTCAGTGTTTTACTGTCATCGCGGAGAAGGAAACTGATCGCATAGGATTTCTTCCCTTCGGGAACACCTTTCCCTTCGTAGACATCGAAAAGGTTAACCGACCGGAGCAAATGCCTCTCGGTTCTTTCGGCCACTTCTTTCACCTCTTCAAATTTTACATTCCGGTCCAGAACCAGTGCAAGATCCCTTTTTACTTCCGGAAAAC
The DNA here is from genome assembly GCA_964472165.1 of uncultured Prolixibacteraceae bacterium. Lineage (GTDB taxonomy): Bacteria > Bacteroidota > Bacteroidia > Bacteroidales > Prolixibacteraceae > UBA1413. Next base: position 296 of record CAYYJE010000118.1, read on the forward strand.
GCGGCAGTTCGGTGAATTTTACAGAGATTTTCTTGTGTTCAGAAAGAATAAAACTCCAGTCAAAGTCGGCATAGAATACAGGAGTATCGGTGTCTGCCAGCCTGAGCCATCCGGATGCTACCGTTCCCAGTTCAACCACGCGGTTTTTACCCAGGTCATACCGAAGTCCTGAAGAGAATATTTCATTGCCGGTTTCGGTAACCGACAATTGGTTGGGGTTAAATCCTAACCTTTTCAGGATGTTGTCTACATAACTTTTCAGCAGATAGAAGGTAGCAGGCGATCCGGGGGTTACCCAGTTGGGGGTTTCCCTGTTGCCGGTAAGGAAAAGGGCAAGGTGTTCCTCCTCACGGTAATTTCCCGCAGGATTGTCCTTGTAGTGTGTGCCACTGAAAAAATAGCAGTTCCCGAATTCAAACAATTTCAAATCGCTGTTTTTCCTGTTGACATTATGCGCCACACACTCAAGTCCTCCAAACAGCAAGGTTTGTCTCATTCCATTCAGGTCGTTGCTGAGCGGGTTGAAGATTTTTACACTGTTTTCGGGCCGGTATTGCTCCATCGGCTCATAATAGGATGTTTTGGTGAGTGAATTGGACCAGATCTCATTAAAACCCAGTGCAACCAATTGGTTGGATATGGTATTTCTGACTTGGTTGGGATCGGGATACTCCGTATGGTTCAGCGAAGCTTTCACATGGCCCGGAATTTCCACATTGTTGTAGCCGTAAATACGCAGGATCTCTTCGATTACGTCACATTCGCGTTTCACATCTACCCGGTAGGTTGGAACTTTCAGGGAGAGACCTCTTTCCGATTCCCCTTCGATGGAAATTTCCAATCCGTGAAGGATATTTTTTATGGTTTCTTTTCCCAGTTCCTTGCCAATGAGCCGATTGACGTTGTGCCAGGTGATTTCAACGGGGAAGCCTTCCACCGGAGAGGGATAAATGTCCTGGATTTCAGACGAAATTGTTCCCCCTGCAACTTCCCGGATAAGAAGGGCTGCTCTTTTCAGGGCGTAGATGGTACCGTTGATGTCGGTACCCCTTTCAAAGCGGAAGGAAGCGTCGGTGTACAAACCATGCCGCCTTGCCGTTTTCCGGATATATACCGGATCGAAGCAGGCACTTTCGAGAAAGACATTTTTGGTGGATAATTTCACACCCGACCGGATGCCGCCGAAAACTCCTGCGATGCACATCCCTTCTTCGCCGTTGCATATCATCAGGTCGCTTTCGTCAAGTGTCCTTACTGCACCGTCGAGGGTCGTGAATTTCGTTCCTGCCGGCAGGGTTTGGACGATAATTTTTCCTCCCTTGATTTCATCGGCATCGAATGCATGGAGGGGCTGATTGGTTTCAAAGAGTACGAAGTTGGTGACATCCACCACATTGTTAATGGGTGTGAGGCCTATCGACCGAAGCCTGTTTTGCAGCCATTGGGGTGATTCTTTCACTTCCACACCTGAGATGGTGACTCCGGAATAGCGGGGACAGGCTTCTCTGTTTTTTACTTCGACGGGAATGGTCAGGTTCCTGTTGTCAGTGGCAAAGTTGTCGACAGAAGGTTTCTGGTATCCATCCCTGCCGGTTTTCCGGAGGGAAGCTGCCAGATCACGGGCAACTCCCAGATGAGATGCGCTGTCGATTCTGTTCGGGGTAATATCGATTTCGATCATCCAGTCGTTTTCCACATGGAAATAGTCGCTGGCTTTCATGCCTATGGGGGCAACATCCGGTAGAACGATAATGCCATCGGCATCGGTGCCCAACCCGGTCTCAATTTCAGAGCAGATCATGCCTTCTGAGATTTCTCCCCTTATTTTTGCTTTTTTTATGGTCAGTGTATCGTTTCCCATGTGCAAAATTGTTCCGACAGGGGCAACAACTACCTTCTGACCGGCAGCCACGTTGGGAGCTCCGCAGATAACCGGCAGCAATCCGGGGCCGCCAATGTTCACCTCTGTTTTACTCAGGTGATCGCTGTCGGGATGGGGTATGCAGGTCACCACTTCCCCGATAATCAGGCCGGCAAGGCCGCCTTTCACACTTTCTGTCTGTTTCATATCTCCCACTTCCAGCCCGATACTCGTGAGGGCACTGCACAATTCCGCAGGGGTAAGGTCGTGGTTCAGGTATGTTTTCAGCCAATTGTACGATAATTCCATCTCAGATTTTTTTAACTGATGATCAGAGTGCAAAAATAAAGAAAAAAGGGTTGGATGCACCGCAGGCAACCAACCCTTTCCACATAACCGGGGATCTTACCGGTTTAGATATCGATTTTTTTGAATTTCGGTACCAGGAAATGCATGACTGCCCATGCGATGAGATAGGCAAGGGCGCAGAAGGCAAAAACGAGGGTGTAAGCGGTGGTCATATTTCCAAGGACCATCGGATGCTGTAATTCTTTCAGCTGTTCAAAAAGAAGGGGATCCACTGACTGAATTTGCTGTGCCACTTCCGAGGGTAAACTTCCGAGTTCAACCTTGTCGAGGTTGATTACGTCACCATGTTTGTTCTGCAGGGTCATGGATTTGATTTTTTCGAGGAAATCACCGAGGTTGGCACCCTGAGCTGCCACCCATGATTTTGCAATTCCGGCGCTGCGGTAGCCGTCAAAAATCCAGCCGGCGATTTTAGTGACCACAATACCTCCAAATCCTCCTGCCATACCTCCGATTCCCGTGACGCTGGCCACTGCCTTTTTGGGAAACATGTCGGATACGGTAGTGAAAATATTGGCTGACCATGCCTGGTGTGCGGCTGTTCCGATACCGATAATAATGACGGGAATCCAGTAGCTGATGCCGCCCAGGTATTGAGCCAGCAGGACCACCAGCGGGATAAGGGCGATCAGGAGCATAGCCCGCATCCGGCCCGCATAAGGTTCATATCCTTTGTTGATGAAGTACATCGGGAACCAACCCCCGGTAACGCTGCCGATAGTTGACATGGAATAGAGCACTGCCAGCGGAACGGCCACTTCCATGCCAGTCATGCCATACTGGGCTTTCAGGTAAGCAGGAAGCCAGAAGAGATAAAACCACCATACCCCGTCGGTCATGAATTTTCCGAAGCTGAAGGCCCATGTTTGCTTGAACTGCAGGAGTTTGAACCAGGATACCTTTTCCTTGTTCTCAACAATAGGTTCATTGGCTTCGTCGAAATTGTCGCTGTGGATGTAAGCATATTCGGCTTTTCCGACTCTTTTGCTTCTGGCAGGTACCTCGTACAGCCAGAACCAGAAGATCAGCCAGGAGAAGCCAATAGCGCCGATGATCAGGAAGGCAGCCTGCCATCCCAGGTGGCCGGCAATCCAGGGGACAGTCAGCGGGGCCAGGATCGCCCCCACGTTGGCTCCGGAATTGAAGATACCGGTAGCCAGTGCTCTCTCTTTCTTCGGGAACCATTCCGCAGTGGCCTTAATGGCAGCAGGGAAGTTCCCCGACTCACCGAATCCCAGAATACCGCGGGCAACCATAAAACCGCCTGTTCCTTTGGCAAGGGCATGGACCATGGCGCCAACTGACCATACGATCAGGGCCCAGGCATATCCCTTTTTTGTGCCGAGCCAGTCAATGATCCTGCCTGCAAAGATCATGGAAATGGCGTATACAAACTGAAATACTGACACGATATTGGCGTAGTCTGAATCACTCCAGTTGAACTCCAGTTCCAGCTGATCTTTCAGCAGGCTGAGCACCTGGCGGTCGAGGTAGTTGACCGTGGTGGCAAAAAATACCAGCGAACAGATGGTCCACCGGTATTTGCCGACTTTTTCGTTAATTTCGTTTAGTTTACTCATTTATAGTAAGTTGATGTTGGTTTATTCTGGATTCAATTCCTGATTTTCCTGACAATCTCCAGGGCCTCACGGCATTTTGCTGCAATGTAGTTAAAATCTTGATTTTTCAAAACCTCCGGTGGAAAAAGTTGGGATCCCATTCCCACACAATGGACACCTGCAGTAAACCACCGGGTCAGATTCTCTGCATCGGGTGAGACCCCGCCCGTGGGCATGATGCTGCTCCAGGGCATGGGCCCAAGTACGGCTTTGACGAATTCCGGACCTCCAACCTGCTGCCCGGGGAAAATCTTCACCACTTCGGCCCCCAACTCATGGGCCCTGCCAATCTCGGTCACCGAACCGCAACCCGGACTCCAGGATACTTTTCGTTTGTTGCATACCGATGCCATTCCTTCGTCGATCAGGGGAGAAACGATGAAATTGGCTCCCAGTGCAATGTACATGGAGGCAGTTCCGGCATCTATGACAGAGCCGACTCCAATGATCATCTCCGGACACTCCCTGATTGCCCACCTGTTGACTTCCGCAAAAACCAGGGAGGCAAAATCACCGCGGTTGGTGAACTCAAACACGCGGATTCCTCCCTCGTAGCATGCCTTGACGACATTCTTGCACAGTTCGGTGTCGCCGGAATAAAAGACCGGGACAATGCCTGTCTCCTTCATTTTCAGGGCGACTTCTATTCTCGAAAATCCAGCCATAATTTTCCCTTTTATCTTTTACCTTTTAACTTTTTCCTTTTGCCTTATTATCTGGAGACCCGGCCACTTGCATCGCCTCCCATGAGTTTTACCACTTCGTCGACGGTGACCCGGTTGAAATCGCCGTAGATGGTATGTTTCAGACATGAGGCCGCTACCGCAAAGTCAAGTGCTTTCTGGTCATGGTCAGGCCAGGTGAGCAGTCCGTAAATCAGTCCGCCCATGAAAGAGTCCCCGCCTCCGACGCGGTCCACGATGTGGGTAATCTGATAGGTGGGGGCTTCAAACAGGGTAGTGCCGTCCCAGAGCACGCCGGACCAGCTGTTGTGGTTGGCGTTGACCGATCCGCGAAGTGTGGTGATCACCTTTTTACATCGTGGAAAACGGCTCATGATCTGACGCGATACCGATTTATAGGCCACAGCTTCGATATGCCCTCCGGTCACATCCACTCCTTCGGGATGAATTCCGAGAACCATGGCCGCATCCTCTTCGTTCCCCAGAATGACATCGGTTCCCGCCACCAGTTCCGGCATTACATCCGAAGCTTTTTTGCCATATTTCCAGAGGTTTTTCCGGAAATTGAGGTCGCACGACACGGTGATTCCCAGTTCATTGGCTTTTTGGATGGCTTCCAGGCAAACGTCGGCCGCACTTTGTGAGATTGCCGGAGTGATTCCTGTCCAGTGAAACCAACCCGCACCCGTCAGCACTTTTCCCCAATCCACCATTCCCGGTTGAATGGTGCTGGCTGATGAATGCGCCCGGTCGTATACCACCTTACTGCCCCGGCTAACCGCACCTGTTTCCAGAAAATAGATTCCCAGGCGTTCACCCCCCCATACAATATGGCTGGTGCCCACACCGAATTTCCGCAGTTCCATCATGCAAGCGGTTCCCAGGTCGTTTTGGGGCAGTCGGGTTATGTATTCCACAGGAATCCCGAAATTGGCCAGTGATACCGCCACATTGGCCTCCCCACCGCCATAAGTGGCCGTCAGGGTTTCAGTCTGGCCGAACCGGAGAAACCCGGGCGTGGCCAGCCGCAGCATGATCTCCCCAAATGTCACTACTTTCTTCATCTGTAAACTATTTACGTTCTCCCGGTCTGTCATCTTCCGGTCAAATATTTTTTTGTCCAACATCTTTTAGTCTGACATCTTTTAGTCTGACATCTTTTAGTCTGATTTGAATCTTTCAAAACTTGAAATAATTCAATGCATTGTTAAAGCTGATATTTTCCACCATCTGACCGAGGAGTTCCATATCGGCGGGTATCTCTCCGTTTTCGACGTCGTTCCCCAGGATATTGCACAGGGTTCGTCTGAAGTATTCATGCCGTGTGTAGGAGAGGAAGCTGCGGGAATCGGTAAGCATACCCACGAAACGGCTGAGCAATCCAAGATTGGAAAGGGCCTGCATCTGTTTTTGCATCCCGTCCTTCTGGTCGAGGAACCACCATCCGGCACCAAACTGGATTTTCCCGGGCACCGACCCGTCCTGGAAGTTGCCGGTCATGGTCCCTATCAGCTCATTGTCGCGGGGATTAAGGTTGTAAATGATGGTTTTTGCCAGTTGGTTATTCATGTCGAGTCTGTCGAGGAGGCGGGAGAGGGGGCGGGCGACTTCAAAGTCCCCGATCGAATCGAAGCCGGTGTCAGGTCCTAACGCACGGAAGAGGCGGGTATTGTTGTTGCGCAGCGCTCCCATGTGGAATTGCTGGGTCCATCCCCTGCGGTGATCCATGATGCCGAATTCGTAGAGCATGCAGGATTTGAATTTCAGGATCTCTCCGGCCGTTAAACTCTTGCCGCTGCGGATTCTGGTAAAAATGGCTTCGATTTCATTTCCTGTAAAATCTTCGGCATAGGCTGTTTCCAGTCCATGGTCGGAAAGGCGGCAGCCGTTTTCGTGGAAAAACTGGTGTCTTTTCTCCAGTGCCTCCATCAGCCTGGGAAACGTGTCAATATCCATTTCTGCAACCGCTGAAAGCTGGTCGATATACTGGTTGTAAGAGACCGTATTTTCAACCATCATGGCTTTATCGGGCCGCCAGGCGGGTAAAACCTTAACTTCAAATCCGGAAGCCTTGATGGAACGATGGTGTTCAAGGTTGTCAACCGGGTCGTCGGTGGTGCAGATGGTATGCACATTGGCCATCCGGATGATGTTGCGCACTGAATATTCAGGGGTGTTGAGCTTTGCGTTGCAACTTTCCCATATTTCCCTGGCTGTAGCAGGATTCAGCAGTTTGTCGATTCCGAAGAAACGCTTCAGTTCAAGATGAGTCCAGTGATACAAGGGGTTACGAAGGGTGTAGGGAACCGTCATGGCCCATTTCTCAAACTTCTCCCAGTCGCTGGCATTCCCTGTGCAGTACTTTTCATCGACCCCGTTGGTGCGCATAGCCCGCCATTTGTAATGATCGCCATACAGCCATATCTGGGTGAGGTTGGCAAACTGGCGGTCAATGGCAATGTCCTGCGGAGGAATGTGACAGTGGTAGTCGAAAATCGGCATTTTTGCCGCATGGCCATGATATAACTCCTGTGCAGTTTTTGTCTGCAACAGGAAGTTGTCGTGAATAAATGAACTCATGGAAGGAATATTAGAAGATTAGAATATCAGAGTATTAGAATGTCAGAATGCAAAACCTCGACCTTGACCTCAATCTTAGCCTTAACCTTAACCTCAGATGTTGAAGAGCCGTCTCAGGTGGCGGTCGTAAATGTTTTCTTCGACGCATTGGCCGATGATATCCTTGTGTTGTTTCAACAGGTTGGTATACCTGCTTTCCATTTCAGAAGCCACTTTATAGCCCACATGGATGAGTTGTCTGAAATTG
>CAYYJE010000118.1:7754-9120 GCA_964472165.1 uncultured Prolixibacteraceae bacterium
TCCTTTCACATTTTCAATGTGACGGTAAATTTTTCCTGCTTCCTGGATGGCGGCAAGGTAACGGGAGGCCACGGTTTCCAGAAGTTCATCGGTGATGACGACAGGGTCGGTGATGCCGGGAATGCGTACTTCGGGACCGAGCGCTGCACATGCCTGTTTGAAGGCAACCACTGATTCTTCTGGTGCCGGTTTGTTGATATAAATGGCCACATCGAGGGTGAAAAAGTCAGAAACTGCAATAAAACGGTCCACATTTCCCAGGTTGATATGGTCGGCATCGACCAGGTACTGGCCGGTCCATCCCAGGGCGGCCACGGCTGCATCAGCTTCCTTGCGGGTTCCCAAAGGTTCCGAATGTACGATGTTGTGTTCCCTGTTGCTCTTGTTCCAGACCGGTGTAACCGGGATCCCCAATTTTGCTGCTTTTTGAATGGCTCTTAATTGGGCTTCACCCTGGTGCTCAAAGCGGTCGCCTGTTCCGAAACTGAATTTCCCGATTTCCATGAGATTGTTATTTTTTGAATAAATGGCCGAAATTTGTTCTCCGTGTACGAACACGAAGTTAAAAATAGTTTTTGTTCTGACCAAAGATACGCAACTGTTTCTTTAAATTTTGCGGGTCATCCCTGGAAAAAAACAGAGACTTCCAAAGTACCCCTTAAAGGTCAGGTGATACCGAAGGAGAAATCAGGGATCGTATGAAGAAAAGTTGTTGTCAGAAAATTTAAATGCTTATGTTTGCGTACGAGAAACCTGAATCTTTGGAGAAACTTACACACAACAATTTATGTGCGGAAGAGGAGTGTCAATTCACTCCTTTCAGTTTACCTGACCAGAAATTGGTCCGATCTTTTCATCCTGTTTCATTGGAAGAAATGGAAGACGTCAGGCTGATGAACCGCATTGATGTCAAGTATATGCTGCACGAATCCAGGGTTCCAAAAATCCTGGAGATGATGGCTGACAGTTATCAGATTCTTGAAATTTCCGGAAGCCGTACCGGAACCTATGAAACGGTTTATTACGACAATCACCGGCTCGGTTTTTTCCTGGACCATATCAATGGCAAATTAAACAGGAATAAGGTCAGGACCAGGTTATATGTCGAAAGTGATCTGCAATTTCTGGAGGTAAAAAAGAAGATAAACACTGGAAGGACCAAAAAAATCAGGATCAGAACAGATCCGCATTCAACCGGATTTGACGATGAGGCCATCCATTTGGTCCTTACACACACCCGTTCCGGTTTGGAAACTCTCTCGCCGGTTCTTGTCAACCGCTTTAACCGCATTACCCTTATCGATCGCGAACGGACGGAGCGGGTAACCATCGATTTGAATTTGCAGTATGCCGGTTCAACCCGGGT
>CAYYJE010000119.1:0-9096 GCA_964472165.1 uncultured Prolixibacteraceae bacterium
TATATTTTTATGGCTGAGCATAACCCCCTTGGAATTGCCGGTTGTTCCGGAAGTATAGATTATCGTGGCAAGATCTTCCTCATCTACCAGAACCACCGGGAGCACAACATCGTTGTCAGGAGCATAGGCCGGCAACTGCATCAGATCAGCGGCTTTGGTTCCGGCCGGAATCACAGCCAGGGTATCAGTAAGTACAAGGCAGGTTATCCCCTCCAGCTCTTCCTTCTCTATTTTAAAATAGAGATGTGCGGAGACAAAGACCATTTTTGTCTCCGAGTGCCTCAGGATGGTAAGGATTTCATTGGTGTGAAAATCAGGCAAAATGGGCACAGCCACGGCACCCAGCTTTAAAACAGCAAGGAAAACAGCACCCCAGTTCGGCATATTTGAACTGAATATCGCCACCTTATCGCCCAAGCTGATTCCCGACGAAATCAGCAACCTGGATATTTTTTCAACCTGTACTTCAAGCTGTCCGTATGTGAGCGGCTCCTCCCCCACATAGGTCAGTGCTGTACGGTCATGAAATTTTTTAAAAGAATCTTCCAGCAAAGCCGGAACTGTGTACTTAATCATGCTGTTATTTTTCGCTTACATCCTGAAATTACAGGTCCGTATGTAACCATTTCGCAGCAAAAGTATAAAAAAAACAACGGACACTTTTTTCATTTTCAACCACAGAAATCATGAATTTAACCTTTAAAATAAAATATTCTCACGCAATGTATTCATTATAATCTATTTAAGAAATAACAATCCTTTCGGAAACCCCTTGAATCCGGATTTGACTGGGATTAAAAAAGGTTAAAAGATCCTCTTGAATTCTCAATTATTCCGACCATTTGAAAATAATGTTTAAAAAGCCATAAAACCTGGTTTACCAGACCTGATGCCCGGGAATCATTATTGTTTCAAAAAATCGCCGGAAACGGGAAATAAAATATAACTATCCGGAAAAACAACCGTACATAAAACCGTAAACCAAAAAAAAAACCTCATGACCATCGATCACATAGCCATATGGACTTACAATCTGGAAGGGATGCGTAATTTTTACATGCACTATTTCGATGCCTCATCCGGACATGCCTACTACAATCATTCGAAGGAATTCAGGTCCTACTTTCTCTCTTTTAACGGGACCTGTAAGCTGGAAATTATGGAAATGCCCAATGTCCCCCAAAACAAGAATAATCCGCTGAAGCAGAACACCGGGATCATTCATTTTGCCATTAATCCCGGATCACGTCAAAAGGTTGATGAACTCACCCGCCGCTTGAAAGAGGATGGTTTTAAGGTTATCGGAGAGCCCAGAATTACAGGGGATAATCTTTACGAAAGCATTGTGCTTGATCCTGACGGCAACCGGGTGGAATTGATGGCCTACTAGGTGGTTTCAGCTTGGGAAATGGCGGGGCAACGATCTCCGGAGTCAGTGAAACTCCTCACAGGAAAGCTGTCAACTGAACTCCACTATTGATTTGCGAGATATTTTGCGGCAATTTCCAGTTCTTTGTACCACTCTTCCCCATAACGTCGGATCAGCGGCTCCTTCAGAAATTGCCAGAGCGGCAACTTATTCCTTTTACCGCATTCTCTTCCAGGGGCGCAAACATCAATTTTCTGATAGTTTACCGCATCAAAATGACGGTACTCGCTGATTCTGACCGGGAAAAGGTGGCATGAAACCGGTTTACGAAAAGTAATTTTTCCTTCTGTCCAGGCTTTTTCGACGGCACATTTCAGAATCCCCTCTTCATCAAAAAAAGAGTAGGCACATTGCCGTTGATGTACCAGGGGTGTAACCCTGTCACCATCAAGGTCGATCTGAGAATATCCCTGCTTAGCGATTTCCAGGCAATGATCTTCGGGGAGATATTGCTTAAAAACAGGAAAACCTTCTTCTATCAGAGCTGCCTCTTCATCAGTGACTGGTGCACCTGATTCACCTTCAAGACAACAGGCACCCTTGCACAGGTTCAGTTCACAGGTGAAAAACTCCCTGAACAGATCGATGCTTACGATCGCTTTCCCGATTTCAATCATAAGTTAAGGTTAAGGCTGAGATTAAGGTTAAGATTAATGGAAAAATCGATAAATCGATAAATCGATAAATCGATAAATCGATAAATCGATAAATCGACAAATCGACAAATCATCAAATCATTAAATGGGTCGAGGTCGGGATCAAGAATTGGCTAACTACGCTATTAAAGACAAGAGATTTATGACTCTAAGAGGAGGGATTTTCCTGTCATTTCCCCGGGGATTTTTAAATCCATCAGAGTGAGCAATGTCGGAGCCACATCAGCCAGGATCCCATCCTTTAACCTGACTCCTGTTCTGTCACCTACATAAATGCAGGGTACCGGATTGAGCGAATGGGCGGTATTGGCTGATCCATCCTCATTCACCGCATTATCAGCATTGCCATGATCTGCAATAATCAGCACCTCATACCCGTTCGCACGCGCTGCTTCCACGACTTCCCTGACACATCCGTCCACAGCAACAACTGCTTTGTAGATTGCCTCGTAAACGCCGGTATGCCCGACCATATCGCCATTGGCAAAATTAAGTACCACAAAGTCGGCCGATTGCTTATTCAATTCCGCGACAATGGCTTCTTTTACCTGGGGGGCCGACATTTCAGGCTGCAGATCGTATGTAGGTACTTTGGGCGACTGGACCATGATCCTGCTTTCACCCGGAAATTCAGCTTCCCGGCCACCACTGAAGAAAAAAGTTACATGGGCATACTTTTCTGTTTCAGCAATCCTGATCTGCTTCATTCCCGCCCGGGAAACAAGTTCTCCAAGGGTTTGGGTTACATTATCCTTGTCAAAAATGACCTGGATGTTTTTAAAGTCTGACTTATAACTGGTCATGGTATACCATTGCAACGGCATGGTATGCATGCCGAATTCCGGAAGGTCCTTCTGAGTAAAGGCAATGGTGGTCTGCCTTAACCGGTCGGTCCGGAAATTGAAACAGATTACCACATCGTTTTCTTCGATCAATCCAACAGGTTCCCCCTTATCATCCACCATAACCACAGGCTCGATGAATTCATCGGTGATACCCTTGTCATAACTCTCTTTCACTGCCTGCAGCAGGTCGGTACTCTTTTTCCCTTTCCCACGGGTATACAGGTCATAAGCGAGTTTCATCCGGCTCCAGTTTTTGTCGCGGTCCATGCCAAAATAACGGCCGATCAGGGAAGCGAATTTACCGCGGGTAGTTTTGAGGCTTTCCAGGTCCTCTTCAATGAATCCATATCCGGAGCGTGGGTCAGTGTCCCTGCCGTCGGTAAGCCCGTGAATAAAAATCTGATTCACGCCCATGTCTGTGCCGATCTGGCAGAGTGCGATCATATGGGTACTCAGGGCATGAACCCCACCAGGACCGATAAGCCCGATGAGATGAACTTTCTTCCCCTGTTCCCGGGCATAGGTAAACGCTTTCACAATCTGGGGATTCTCCCACAATTCACGATCCTCGATCGACTTGGTAATCCGGACCATGTCCTGATAAATGATTCTGCCAGCCCCTATATTCAGGTGACCCACCTCCGAATTCCCCATCTGGCCATCAGGTAAACCTACGTTCCTCCCGCAGGTCTGCAACCTGGAGTGGGGATGGTTGGTATAAAGTGAATCCATGAAAGGTGTAGGCGCCTGCGAAATAATATCCCTCTTGCCGCCGTCACCGATTCCCCAGCCATCCAGAATTACCAGAATCGCTTTTTTCCCTGTTGTCATTTTCAGATTTTTATTTTTCAGTTTTAAGTTGTTCCATCAATAGTCTTCGTCATCATCCCCTTCTTCTTCCATATCGTCGACAGGATCGTCATCCACATCCTCCTCAGTGGCGGCAAGCTCCATGTCGGCATATTTGTCTTCATATTCTTCCCTGACGTGGTCTTTAAGGAAACCATCGTCGTCATAATCGTCATCATCTTCAATGATTCTCTCGGCTTCACTGAGGGTCATTCTGATGAGGTAATATTTATCTTCGGTTTCAAAAGGCAAAGCACTTACATTTTTCCCATCCTTGTCGAAATAGTAGAGAAGATGGTCACTGAACCCTGCCGGGTAGACCAACTTGATCTGTTCCTGGATACCAGGATCAAGTTTGTCATAATCTTTTATCACTCTGGGTTTACTTTGGTTCATATCGTAATTTTTTCACAATGATTTTTCGAATTTCAACGGGTTCGAAGGAACCGGTTAGACGGGGTGAAAATAAAAACTTTTTAAGAAATATAATGCTGTGAAGAAAATAATGAACTTTTTTTTCAGAGAAACCCGGATAAATAAGCATTCTGTAGGGTGCTCAACCGGTTGATCTCCCCTGATTCCAGACTGGTCAAATTTCCGGATGACGCAATTTCCTGTAAATACAGTTTTTATCATTACAGTGGTGACAGTGGTAGCCCGACCGTTTCATTTCCGGGCCGATCCCGATTATTCCGCTCACCGATTTTACGGGGTTCATCAGCGAAGAGGGGGACAAGGAAATGCCGCAAAACCGGGGAGGTAACAGAGAAAACAGCATGTGTTGCTCGGCCACATCCCAATTGCAATACCCCGGGCTAAATGACTCTGATAATCCGGACTTACCGGAATTGAATGCCATGAGATCCATCATTTTCTCCACTGCTTTTTCGGCCACCACGGAGCCAAGGGCATCCAGCACATAACTGTAAACCGAATCGCCCCGCAGGTTTAGCTGGTGACAGCGACTGGTAACCCGTTCACCCGCAGTGCCGGCAAAAAAAGCGATTTCAACAGCTTTCCTGACCTGGCTGAAGATGATCTTTCCAGGAGAAAAAATCAAATCACCGACTTTTATTTGTCTGGTTTCCTGAAGAAATTCCATGTTTTCAATGCGGCGGTATCCTGCTTTGATTTCAAACAACTGAGGGGCCTCGCCCATCGCGGAGGAGATCATTTCGGGGAAAGGTTCCGGAAGCTCTTCCGGATGGAAACCCATCAAAATTTCAAGATCAAGTGGTCTGATTTCCAAATCTTCAAATTGAAAATTAAACTGTCTGGTTTCATCTGACATCATTACCACAGATTTTAAGAGGCCAAATATACCACATAAACTAAGAGAGGGGCCAAATTTTTCATGGGTTCATCTGCTGACGGATTCTGAAGAAATGTATGGAGAAAGGGATAACCCTTATCTGCACCGGCGTTTGGTTACAAACCATCCAGATAATGATCCACCTGATTCATCCGGGTTTCAATCCACTGCAGCATGTACTGGGTTTCATTCTCCAGGCTGGCCACGCTACCCGGCCATTTCATGGTTTCCCGTGTCCAGGCTCCCGATGTGTCAAACTGACTTTTATAGGCTTCAACCCGGGCAGTAAGCTGCGGCATCGACAATTCGCCTCCCCGCAGGGAAGCCCACCTCTGTTTCAAAGCCATCCGGAAACCCGCCGGATTGGATTCCATCATCCTTATAAACCAGGTGTTTGGCCGGCAGTACCGGGTGTTGGCGCCGGGTACTCCGGTTACCCCCACAAACTCTCCTTCCCTGAGGTCGATTTTGCTTCCATCCCATTTTCTGCCCCAGGAGGCATCAATGTCCCATGGAGTGATAAAGAACTTATTGCGGGAGTTCCCATGGAAAGAGAGGAAGGTGTTTTTACCGGTATTGTCGTCGGCACCGATTGCATTCATGAACAACAGATAATCCACCAGATTGGGGATATCGAACCGGGTAGCGATGTGGGTCACAAAATCGGTATTGGCCGACAAGGAAGTGAAACGGATGAAATTGCGCAGAGGTTCCCACCTGACCGGCGGAGAAGAAGCTGCCCCGGTCTCCGACTGGTACTCCAGTTCCCACCCGTCCCAGGTATCTGAATTGTTGGAGAATAGGGCATCGCCGCTGATAAACTCCGTGGAATTGCTCCAGTAACTTGCCTTGTATGAAAAGCCCTCGCTCTTACTCAGATGAAGTTGTTTCCGGTCGACCCTTTCCGTGAGACAGTATATTCCCATGTAGGAATTGTTCAGGAAAACCTCGGTAAAAGACCCCCTTGTCCCGTTAACGGCATCAGGCTCCTTCTCTGAATGGGGAACCTTGTTCATGGCAATCCAAAGGTCGGTGCTCAGCCTGTTTCTCATCCTGGCATGATCCACATACATGGCATCAAGTATCCAGTCTCCGTCATCGCGCAATCCCAACAACCGGGTACCTTCATCTACCTCTTCTGTTCCCGTCGGTTTCCGGAGTTCGAAACTGTACGATTTCTTGGGAAATGTCTGAGAGAGTCCTCCCCTGGTTTCAATTCCTGCACGATGGGGTAGTAAATAAAAGAGGCTGTCGTTGGTTTTTCCGGAAGGATCGATCACCGAAATCATACAATCCGCTTTTGGTCCATCGGAGATGGCTCCGTTGGCCTCTATGATCACCAGCGGGAGTGAGGTCACGGTTACCTTCACCGGTTTGCCCTGCAGACCGGTCTTACCCACAGGGGTGAGCTCCAAAGTGGCTCCGGGTTTAAAACCGGGAAGGCTGAGGTTTCCGTTGTTGAGTGAGGTTATGTCTCCTAATGAAAAGGCATCTATATTTTGACCAAGGCACATAATCCTGACATTTCCGGAAGAAGTGGCAGAAAGGCTGAAGAAGTAAGTTTCTGTGGCCTGGTCGTACGGACAGGGTATGCGATTGATCTGCAATCCCGTAAGGAGTGGCACTCCGGTGGGGGTGGATATGGAAACCGTGTAGCGTTGCATTACACCGGAAGGGGCGGTCACTGTAAAGGTAACCGGATTGGAAAAATCGACAGGGGTTCCTGATGCCGGCGAAACAACGGCTCCCGGCGAAACTTCGATCGTTGGAATCAACCTGTTTACTTCCGTCTCTTCCTGAAATAACAACGAAACATGAAGGGAAGGTTGGTCAATGACGCCGAAAATATCACCCGGCAATCCTGGATTGTTCATCCTTGCAATTTTAAAGGATAGAATATTGCAGTCATCACTCAGCTCTTCAGGATCATCGTGGCACGATGAAACTAAAAGCAGGATAGCCAGGACCATAAAAAATGAAACTATTCCGGATTCTATTCTCTTCATCGGACACCTCATTAGATTTTTTCAACAGCATGCGGTTACCGCCTTCATAAAAAGCGTGGGTTGCTCGGCATGCAGCCAATGGCCCGCATCCGGAATATCCACAATTCTGGCATCAGGGTATATTTCCCTTATTCCCGGAATGTCGCGATCCATAATATAGGGTGAATTCAAACCCCTTATGAAGACAACCGGATAGGCCACAAGCGGGATCCGGTCATCAAGCCAGCGGCGGTTCACTCCTTCCACGATCTCTTCCAGGTTGTTGTACAGGGCTTCCGGATTCAGGCGCCAACTCATGGTTTTTCGCGCCGGGTCAGCTTTGATATTCTTCAGCAAAAACCGGATTACCCGGGTATCGTCAATTTTTTCTCCCAGCCGTTCTTCCACCTGACGGCGGTTTTTTACAGTTGAAAAATCAAACTCCATCATTGCCAGCAGGACATTACGGTGGAAGAAATACTGGGTTTCATCACCTGCTTCGAGGTAATTCTTAGGAGCAATGTCCGCGATAATCAGTTTTACGACTTTTTCGGGATAATCGGCGGCAAACAGCATGGCAACTTTTCCCCCCATGCTGTGCCCCAAAATAACTGCGGGCTCCAGCTTCTGTTCAGCGAAGAATGCAGCAATGTCTCCGACCATGGCACGGTAAGTATGTTCCGGATGATGAGGCGAGTTTCCGTGGTTCCTTAGATCAACCGCATATACAGTAAATCTGTCCGACAGATTTCTGGCGATTGTGAGCCAGTTGTCAGAAGCTCCGTACAAACCGTGCAAAATCACAAGGGGAGCTCCGTTCCCCTTCTTTCTGAAAAAGAGTTTCACCGCCATCAATTCAGTACTTATTTAAAAAAGAGAATTAAACCAATTCTTTAAGCAAGAAAAGGTTTATTTTTCAAAGTCAAGGCATTCCAGATACTTCCGGATGGTCGTCTCCAGTCCGAAATAGAGCGCATCGGCAATGAGTGCATGTCCTATGGAAACCTCTTTCAGTTCCGGGATATTTCTTACCAGAAATTTCAGATTTTCAAGGCTCAGGTCATGGCCGGCATTGAGTTCAAGCCCCAGTGCCAGAGCCACTTCAGCAGCGATCACAAAAGGTTTTACCGCTGCGTCGCGGTCGGCAGGATATCCGGTAGCATAGGATTCCGTATAGAGCTCAATACGGTTGGTTCCTGTCAGCGCAGCCGCTTCCACCATTGCAGGAGCCGGATCAACAAACAGAGAGGTCCTGATCCCTGCCTGGTGAAGCCGGGCCACTACATCCTTTAAAAAGCCGGCGTGTTTGCGGGTGTCCCATCCATGGTCGCTGGTCAGCTGTCCCGGCTGATCGGGCACAAGCGTGGCCTGGTCGGCTTTTACGGTTTCCACCAGTTTCAGAAAATCTTCGGAGGGATAACCTTCGATATTAAATTCAGTGGTAATAAATGGTTTTATATCAAACACATCCTGCCGGCGGATATGTCTTTCGTCGGGCCTGGGATGCACTGTAATTCCCTGCGCACCGAATTTCTGACAGGTAATGGCTGCCTGCACCACATCAGGCACAACTCCGCCCCTTGCATTCCGCAATGTGGCAATTTTATTAATATTAACACTTAATCGCGTCATTTTATTAATTTTGGAGCGGCAAGGTACAACTTTGCATTTGAAAAGAGAAATTTTTAAAAGGGTATGTTTTGATAGCTGAAAATCTGATCGCTGAAACGCTTCCTGTGATGCGGCCCGGGGACACCGGGCAACAAGCGCTGAACTGGATGGATGTGTACCGGGTTTCACATCTCCCTGTCGTCAAGGAAAGGGAATACCTGGGTCTGATCTCGGACAAGCTCATCTATGACCTGAACCTGACCGAAGAGTCCATCGATTTTCACACCATGCAGCTTCACACTCCCCATGTACACCCCAGGCAGCATATCTTTGAAGTAGCCTCCATCATGTACCGGCTCAATCTGAGTGTGCTTCCCGTGGTCGACGACGACCACAACTATACCGGGGC
>CAYYJE010000120.1:0-9055 GCA_964472165.1 uncultured Prolixibacteraceae bacterium
CCATATGCCTTGAGGTGGTTTTTCTGGGTCTCATCCATGGGAATCAGCAGCCAGGTTGCCCTGCCCTGCCACGAAAAGAGCAGGAACAGAAAAAGAAACAGGTATTTTTTTGTAGACGGCATGGTTGTAAATGTTGTCAATGTTGTCGGGATAACCATTTCCTGTGATCCTGTGATCCTGTGATCCTGTGATTCAGTGATTCAGTGATCCGGTTTTGGATATTGGATAATGTATATTTATTTTCTCTTTGTCTCTCCGTCCCGGCGTCTTTGCGGTGAAAAAACATTGATCAGAACGGGTCGGGGCCTTCTGCCCGGTAACTTCTCTCCGCGGGAATTTCTGAATCCTCATTCATCTTTGAGGCATAGGTTTGTCCCGTCATTCCAAAGGTATGGGCAATATGGGTTTCCATATCTGAGAATTTCGCCAGTTCCTTGCGGAAGGCCAGGTGGATATCTCCGGTGGATCCGTTACGGTGTTTGGCGATGATGATTTCAGCGACTCCCTTGGTGGAGTTTTGGTTGTCGTCTTCGGTGATCCCGTAATATTCGGGCCGGTGAATGAAGATGACAATGTCGGCGTCCTGTTCGATGGCTCCCGATTCGCGGAGGTCGGAAAGCTGGGGGCGTTTGCCTTCGCGGGATTCCACCGAGCGGTTGAGCTGCGAGAGGGCGATGATGGGGATGTCGAGCTCCTTGGCAATGGCTTTGAGCGACCGGGAGATGGTGCTGACCTCCTGTTCACGGCTCCCGCGGTTGTCAATGCCGGCGGTCATCAGCTGGAGGTAGTCGACGATGACTCCCTGGATGTTGTGCTGCATCTTCAGGCGGCGGCATTTGGCGCGTAACTCAAAAATGGAGAGGGCAGGGGTGTCGTCAATGAAGAGGGGGGAATTCGACAGTTTGGCAATTTTGTTGTGAAGAAGTGTCCATTCCCAATCCTCCAGTCTTCCACTTTTGATTTTCTGGGATCCCAGTTCCGTTTCGGCGGCAATAAGCCGGTTGACGAGCTGTAACCCCGACATCTCAAGGGAGAAAATGGCGACCGGCCGGTTGTGGTCCACAGCCATATTCCGGGCCATGGTGAGCACGAAAGCGGTTTTCCCCATGGAAGGACGGGCCGCAATGATGATCAGGTCGGTTTTTTGCCAGCCCAGGGTGATCCGGTCGAGGGCTGTGAATCCGGAGGGTGCCCCCTGGAGTCCGTCTTCCCGGAGCCGCGCTTCTTCGATCAGGTCGAGGGCCGCTTTCAATACCGGTCGGATGGGCAAAGTCTCTTTCTTGATATTGCCTTCCGCCACCTTGAAAAGGGAAGATTCAGAAAAGTCGATGAGGTCGTCCACGTCGATGGTGTCGTCGTAAGCTTTTCCCTGGATTTCAGAGGAGACACGGATCAGTTCCCGCTGGATGAATTTCTGTGCGATGATGCGGGCATGGAACTCGGTATGGGCTGCTGAGGCAACCCTGCGGGTCAGCTGGGCGATGAAGGCGGGCCCTCCGACTTCTTCCAGATGGTTGCGGTCTTTCAGCTCCTGGGTCACCATCAGCAGGTCGACCGGTTTTTCATTTAACGACAACGATTTGATGGCTTCAAAGATCTTCTGGTGCTCCTCCTTGTAAAAGCTGTGGGTGTCGATGATGTCGGCCACGGTCACATAGGCATCGCGTTCCAGCATAAGAGCTCCCAGCACGGCTTCCTCCACTTCAATGGCCTGCGGCGGCACCTTGCCGTACTGCGCGTTGATCTGATCGATTGTTAATCCTGTCCTTTGGTTATTCTCTTTTTTTGCCATTTAAAACGTTGTTGTGGTGATGATATCCCTGATGTCTCACGCCAGGCACGCAAAGGACGCAAAAAATCCAAAAGAACTACTTTGCGCTCTTCGCGTTTTTGCGCGAAACTGCTCGTTTTTGCGTGAGACTGCGAATCTCAAAATTAGCGATAACCCCTCAGAAAGTAGGTTGGTTCCATCTGATTTTATCAGCCGGTTTTTAACTTTTCCCCGATCACTCCTGTTAAGATCTCTGTCAGGCTCTTTCCCATCGCCTTGATTTGTTGGGGGATAAAGCTGGTTGAAGTCATGCCGGGAGTGGTGTTCACTTCCAGAAAATAGAAAGTGCCCTCATGGAGGATATAATCCATCCTGACAATCCCTGAGCATCCGCAAAGCTCATAAATCCTTTTGCTCAGCTCCTGGCATTCCCGGAAAAGATGTTCCGGAAGCCGGGCCGGGGTGATTTCGTCGGTCACTCCGGGGGTATATTTGGCTTCGAAATCAAAAAATTCATTTTTGGGAAGGACTTCAGTAACCGGGAAAGTCAGAAGTTCTCCTTTTAACTTCACCAATCCGCAGGTAAACTCGTTTCCGGAAATAAATTCATCGACCAGTGCTTCGGAGCTTTCTGTCCAGGCATGTTCCACCGCAGCGCGGAGCGCTTCTCTCTGCTTTACCTTGGTAACCCCGAAGCTGGAACCTCCGGCA
Organism: uncultured Prolixibacteraceae bacterium; assembly: GCA_964472165.1. GTDB lineage: Bacteria > Bacteroidota > Bacteroidia > Bacteroidales > Prolixibacteraceae > UBA1413. The sequence continues at coordinate 2,483 of CAYYJE010000120.1, forward strand.
TTGGGTTTGACAAAAAGCGGCAGACCCAATGTGCCTGTAATTACGCCGGGTTCAAAGGCTTCACCCTTTGTCAGGCGGATGGTGCGGGCCATCGGAATTCCGAAGTTGCGGAGGTAATTGTTGCAGTGCCACTTGTTGAAGGTGAGGGCAGATGCAGGGACATCACAGGTTGAATAGGGGATTTTCAGCATGTCGAAATAGCCCTGCAGAATGCCGTCTTCGCCCGGTGTTCCGTGGATGGTGATGTAGACGTAATCGATTTTGATAGTTACCCCGTTCCTGATAAAGCTGAAATCTGCTTTATTGACCGGAGCTACTGGCTGGTCCTGTTCCACTACCTGCCAGTCGTCTTCCCTGATGTGGATCAGCCAGGGGGTAAATTGTTCCCTGTCAATGGCTTCCCACACATTTTGTCCGCTTTTTACGGAAACGACAAATTCGGAGGAGTTGCCTCCGGCGACGACTCCGATATGGGGTTTTGCTGAATTTTCCATCATTCTGTCTGATTTATTTCACGGGTTGAAGTGTAGGTTCTCCATTTTCCGATGACTGAAGTCATGTCGGCGGGTAATTCAGAGTCAAAAAGCATCATTTCTCCCGTCCGGGGATGCTGAAATCCTAGGCTTTTTGCGTGAAGGGCCTGCCGCGGTAAAATTTCGAAGCAATTGTGGATGAATTGTTTGTATTTGGTGAAAGTGGTTCCCCGGAGAATCTGGTCTCCTCCGTAGGTGGCATCATTAAAAAGGGGATGACCGATGTGTTTCATGTGCACCCTGATCTGATGGGTTCTGCCCGTCTCCAGCTGACATTCCACGAGGGTCACATACCCCAGCCTTTCAAGCACCCGGTAATGGGTAACCGCGTTCTTCCCCTGGTCTCCATCCGGAAAAACGGTGAAAATCAGCCTGTTGTTTACTGATCGTCCGATATTCCCCTCGATGGTTCCGTTTTCGGATTTGACATCGCCCCATACCAGGGCCACATATTTCCGCTGTGTGGTTTTTTCGGAGAACTGGAAAGAGAGATTGAGTTTGGCTTCTTCGGTTTTGGCAATTACCAGCAATCCGGAAGTATCCTTGTCGATGCGGTGCACAAGTCCTGGTCGCGGATCATCGGGATTGAAGAGGGGAAGGTTCCTGAAATGGTAAAGCAGTGCATTCACAAGGGTGCCGTCGTAGTTGCCATGACCCGGGTGAACCACCATTCCCGGTACTTTATTGATGACGACCAGATCGTCGTCTTCATACACAATATTGAGGGGAATGTTTTCGGGAGCAAGTTTCAGTTCCCTTTTGGGATATTCCAGCAGGACAGTGACTTCATCCCCGGGTTTTACCTTGTAATTTGATTTGACGGGAATTTGGTTGACCCTTATGCTCCCTGCTTCGGTGGCGGCCTGTATTCTGCTGCGTGAGGTATGAGGCAGGAGATTGGAGAGGAATTTATCGATCCTCAACAGGGCCTGCCCCTGGTCAGCGATCAACCTGTGATGTTCATACAGGCCATTCTCGTCCGATCCTTCGTTCTCTTCTGTCAATGGATCCATTTGTAGGTTAAAAAAATGATTCTTCCTGGGGGTTTGCTTTTTTGCGTTCGATTTTGCCGGGATCGGTGCTGAGCCAGATATCGACATTGGAGCCGACTGCAGTCTGGTACGAAAATTCGGGACTTGGGTGTTGTCTGGTGATGATTGCAGTGAGCGAATCACTTCCTGTGATCACGGTTTCGTCGTAAAAGAGGGTGCCTAGATTGAGTGTGGCGTTGCTGAGTGCTGCCCTGCCTTCGGCAAGTGTAAGTCCTCTCAGGTCGGGGAGTGTGGCACTTCCTCCACTCGTCCCTGACCCCAGCACCAGGTCAATCATCGTACCTTTGGGCACAATATCCCCCTCTTTGATTTCTTTGCCTTCAAGTCTGGCTTTCAGAACAAGATTCTGGTATTCTGAGGGTTCATAGCTGATTTTTCCAGGCAGCAGCCCGGCGGTTTCCAGTTGGACAACTGCCTGCCGGTAACTGATGTCGGTGAGCCTGGGTAGATTTACGATTTCAGGACCTGAAGCATTGAGGGTGAGATAAATCACCCGGTTGCGCTTCACTTTGTGGCCGGCTTCCGGAACCTGGTCCACAACTCCTCCTGCCTTGATCTGATTGTTGTAAGTCGAGTCAACGACCTTGTATTTCAGGTCAGCCTTGTCGAGTACCCTTGAAAATTCATCCTCAGAAAGTCCGTATACATTGGGAACCGGATACGCTTCCCCGTGACGGGTGTAAAACCGGAGGATCAGCAGTGCAAAAATGACAACGCCAAGTGTTAATCCGATAGACGCCAGAAAATGCTTCAGGAAAACTTTACTGGTCAGGAAATCTTTCAAGCTCATGATCAACTGTCTTATTGAACGCAAAATTATCTAAAAAATCAAAGTATGGGTGAGGAGAAGGGGGAATAGTGAACAGTCAGCCGGGTTAAAATGTCCGCAGAATTTCATAGAGGGTATTCCGTTCAGCCGGAATAAACCCGGCATCTTTGATCAGTTGGGCCAGTTCGGTGGTGGTGGCTGAGGGATTTTGTTCCTCAGCTCCGGCCATGGAATAGATTTTTGTGGAGTCGTCAATGGTGCCGTCCAGGTCATCGACCCCAAAATCGAGCGACAGGCGGGCAAGAGGTTTCCCGATCATCGGCCAGTATCCCTTCAGATGAGGAATGTTGTCAAGGAATATTCTGCTGACCGCGAAATTTTTCAGGTCTTCAACTACGGTGGTTTCCCCCCTGGAGGTATATGCGTTGTTGGCTTTTCTGAATTTCAGCGGGATAAAGGCATTGAAGCCGCCGGTCTGGTCCTGAAGGTCACGAAGCCGGAGGAGGTGGTCAACCCGGTGGGCATAACTCTCCTTAAGGCCGTATAGCATGGTGGCATTGGTGGGGATTCCCAGTTTGTGGGCTGTGGCGTGGATGCGCAGCCATTCACTTGAAGAGGTTTTGTCGGGACATATTTCAGCCCTCAGGGTTTCGTCGAAAATCTCAGCGCCTCCTCCGGGCATGGAGTCAAGACCTGCCTCTTTGAGGATTTCCAGCCCGGTGTGGATGTCAAGTCCGGCCATTCTGCACATCTGGTCCACTTCAACCGCGGTAAATGCCTTGATGTGCATACCGGGTGCCTCTCTCCTGATCGATTTCAGCAAGTCGGCGTAAAACCAGACATTCCTGTCGGGGTGAACTCCACCCACAATATGCACTTCCGTGCAGGAACTCCCTGCATGAGCCTTTACCTGCTCCACCATCTCCTCAATTGAACATTCCCATGCCCCTTTCTGCCCCTGGTTTCTCCGGTATGCACAGAACTTGCAGTGATTCACACATACATTCGTGGGTTCGATGTGAAAATTCCTGTTGAAAAAGACATATTCACCGCTTAACCTTTTCTTAACGCGAGTGGCCACTACACCCAGAAATGCCAGGAAATCACATTGGTAAAGTTCCATCGCTTCCGCAGGAGTAATCCGGATGCCGTTTTCTGCTTTTTCTGCGATTGCAGCAAGCACGGGCGGGAGTGTCTGGTAAGGAATGGAGGTCATTGTAAATGGTAACAAAGTATTTGTATGTGTATAAACACGAAAAGGTAAGGATTGATCCATCCCTACCTTCCCGGAATACAAAAACGTGGTGTTGTACTATCTTTTGTGCCGTGGCTCGTCAGAGACCGACAGTTTTTTTCTTCCTTTGGCGCGGCGGGCTTTCAGCACTTTCCGGCCATTTGCAGTCGACATTCTTTCCCTGAATCCGTGTTTGTTCTTCCTTTTCCTGTTCGATGGCTGAAATGTCCTTTTCATTTTTATCTCAATTAATTACGTTTTCTTCTTTTTTCGGACTGCAAAAGTAGATTATTTTTTGGTACTTCCAATAGGATTTTATCTGTTTTGTGGAGGAAATTTAAATTTGCTGTTTTCCGGTGATCTGGTTCCGGTGAGGTTTCATGTTTTTACATTAAACCTGAACCCGATTCCGTGAAGGTTTACCAAGCGTATTTCCGGATCGTAGCTGAAATATTTCCGCAGGCGGGAGATGAAAACATCGAGGCTGCGCCCCAGGAAATAGTCATTTGACCCCCACACATTTTTGAGAATTTCGTCACGGCTGAGGACCTTGTTGGGATTGGCTGCAAAGAATTTTACCAGCTCTGCCTCCTTAAGTGTAAGTTGCCGCCGGAAATCACCGCAAGTCAGCATCAGGTCATTTTCTTCAAACTGGTAATTGCCGATCCGGATTACTGAATCAGCTTGTGTGTTTTCTGAGGGAGGGGTGGCATTTGAACGCCTCAAAAAGATCTTGATTTTCAGTAACAGCTCCTCCATGCTGAAGGGCTTGGTGATGTAATCGTCGCCTCCCAGTGTCAGCCCGGTAATTTTGTCTTCGTTCATCGAGCGGGCAGTGAGAAAAATGATGGGGACCTGTTCATTCCGGGTTCTGATTTCCCTGGCAACAGAAAATCCGTCAATTTTGGGTAACATGACATCGAGAATCACCAGGGAATAGGGGGATTTCCTGAAAAGCTGCAAAGCCTGCTCTCCGTCTTCTGCCCAATCGACCTCATAGTCATGCAGGGTCAGGTTGTCCTTGATGATAAAGCCCAGCGCGGAGTCGTCTTCCACCAGTAGAATCCTGTATCGCGTATCATTCATTGCTCTTTGGTATTAGTAACGTAAAAGTACTACCCCCGTGACTGTTCCCGTCAACACTGATTTTCCAGTGATGGGCTTTCACAATCCTGCTGACATAATCGAGCCCGAGTCCGAACCCTTTTACATCATGGATGTTCCCGGTGGGAACCCTGTAAAACTTTTTAAATATTTTCCTGCGTTCATCACGGGGGATTCCGATCCCGTTGTCGCTTATGTCAAGTTGGAGGTATTTCCCTTTTTCTTTCAGCGAGATTTCAATTTCCGGCAATTCCCTGCAGTATTTTACCCCGTTTTCAAGAATGTTTTGCATGACATTGCCCAGGTGAAACGGATCGGCCCAAATCCGCCTCTTCTCCTGAAAACCGGTGAGGTTGATCCTGGCTTTTTGTCCGAGCTCTGACTCCTGAAAACGAGCCACACTTCTTTGAATAAAACCAGTCAGGTTGATCTGCTCATTGACCAGGTGGAGCTTGTTTTTCTCAAGCGAGGAGAGGCTCAGTACCTTTTCCACACTCCTGGCAAGCCGGTTGCTTTGTTCGTTGATGATCCGGGTATATTCAAAAAGCCTTGCCGGATTTTCAATGATCTTTTCATCGCTCAGCACCCGTGCCGACAACCCGATTGACGAAATGGGCGTTTTTAATTCATGGGTGAGGTTGTTGATGAAAACCTTCTGGATATCCGTGAGCTGTCGCTGCCGGATAATCACCCACAGGGCATAACCAAAAAATAACAGCACAATAAGGAGCAATCCGGTGATGAAATACCAGCCTTGCAGCCGGAAAGTAAGGTAGGGAGTCATATCCGGAAAGTTGACGCCAAAATAGTGGGTGTATTTTTCGCTCATGGGGAATCCAGGCAGGAGAACCTTTTCGCAGGAATCGTCGTGCGCACAAACAAATCCTCCATCGGTCATCACCTTCCGCTCCGGATCATAAATGGCATATTCATAGTCGAGCCTGATATTGTGCCGTTTGAACTGTTCAATGAGCTGGGTTTTCAGGATTTCCGGATTGATGGCATCGTTGACATTCACCAGGTAACAACTGGGAGTTACCTGCTCTATGGGATCGATATTGTCAAATTTGGAGGTTTCGCCCGAGGCTTCCAGAATTTGCCAGGCAACTTCCCTGAGGGCGATGGAAGTCGTCTCCCTGAATTCTTGCTCCGTGATCTCCAGTGTATTCTTCAAAAAGGCAAACTGGATCAGAAAAATCCCGATCACTGACAAAATCGCCAGTACAATAAAATATTTCAGCGCGTTTCTGTTCAATCCCTGTCTTTTTGTGGTCCCGTTATGCCCGGGAGAATCATCCTGAAACCCTTGTTTAACAAATCATTAACAATAAATAATTAACAGTTAACAATTCAAGCCAAACAATGCCCTAAATTTGTACAATAAAGTGAAACGAAAATTAATAAATAAAATTTTAAAACAATGAAAAGAGTTGCATCATTACTTGTGGTATGTTTCATAGCCGGTTTTGCCAATCTTGCCCTGGTGCAGGCCCAGCCCAAAATCGCCTTTGATAAAACCGACCATAATTTTGGTTCCTTCAAGGAGGCAGCAGGTGTTCAGACTACCACGTTTGATTTCACCAACAAGGGGAACAGTCCGCTGATCATCAACAGTGTGAATGCATCCTGTGGTTGCACCACTCCGGAGTGGACGCGTCAGCCTGTTGCCCCGGGTGCCAGGGGAATGATCAAGGTCAGTTACAATCCGGCCAACCGCCCGGGAGCTTTTGCCAAAACTGTATCGGTGATGACCAATGCCGAAAATTCCAATGTGGTGCTGACCATCAGTGGAAAGGTGGAAGAAAGGGAAAAAACGATCGCTGAGCTTTATCCGCGGGAAATCGGCAGCCTCAGGGCCAAACAGAATCACATTTCTTTCCC
>CAYYJE010000121.1:0-9006 GCA_964472165.1 uncultured Prolixibacteraceae bacterium
CTTTATTGTCGGGCATCACCATACCTATTCCAAAATCGACGGTCCCGACTTCCGGATCCTCGTGGAAGCCGATTTTTTGGTGAACATCCATGAAGGTTACATCACCCCGGAGGCCGCGCCTTCGGTGGTGAAAAAATACTTCACGACGGCTACAGGCAGGAGTCTGGCTGCTTCCATCTTCTCGCTGAAGGCCTGATCGGTTGGACAAGCCGGTACTTTGGTTACAGCAACCTGGTAATTGCAGTGGGTCTGGGAGCTTTAACCACCAGGATGCGGGCGGTTTTTTCACTTTTGTTGTAAAGGCAGTGGATGATGCCTTTCGGACTTTCGATCAAAGCATTTTCGGGTACTTCCACCATTTCATCCCCTACTTGAACCGTTGGGTTACCTTCTATAACGAAGAAGAAAACATCGACCGGGGTAATATGCGGTTTCAGCTGTTCCCCAGGCTGAAGGGTGATGTGCATGGCCTGGGCGTTGTCGTGGTTGTACAATGCCCTCACATCCACCTTGTGGGGATTTTCTTTTACTGGCTGTTCTTTCCAATTAGTGACAATCATAGTTCTTTTTTGCAGGAAAAGTAATAGTTTTGAAGAAGAAAATCGAGAAATCCCAAATATTATGCGGACGATTAAAGAAATGATTAAAGAGCGGGTCCTTGTTTCGGACGGAGCCTGGGGCACCTTTTTACAGCAGAAGGGGCTGAGGCCCGGCGAGTGTCCCGAGTTGTGGAATGTGACCCACCAGGAGGCGGTGCTTGACATTGCCCGCAGTTATGTGGATGCGGGAGCCGACATGATCGAGACCAACAGTTTCGGGGGAAGTCGCTTCAAACTGGAGAAGTACGGTCTGGGTGACCGGGTGACGGAGTTGAACCGGGCGGCGGCGGAGGTCAGCCGGGCGGCTGCCGGTGACCAGGCCCTGGTGCTGGGCTCCATCGGTCCAACCGGTAAGATGCTGATCATGGAGGAGGTCTCCCCTGAAGAACTGTACGAGGCCTTCCGGGAGCAGGCCATAGCTCTGGAAGCCGGGGGTGCCGGTGCCATCGTGGTAGAGACCATGACCGACCTCGATGAGGCGGTGCTGGCAGTAAGGGCGGCCAGGGAAAACACCCGACTGGAAGTGATCTGCACCATGACTTTTGATAAGCTGGTTACCGCGGAATATCGTACCATGATGGGAATCTCGCCCTCTGATATGGTTCAACCTCTCATCGATGCCGGTGTTTCAGTAGTGGGTACCAACTGCGGCAATGGCATCGCCGGGATGATTCCTGTGGTGGAAGAGATCCGGAAAGTCAATCAGGAGATTCCCATTCTGGTCCATGCCAATGCCGGAATTCCGGTATATCGCGATGGCAAAACCCACTTTCCCGAAGGACCCCGGGAAATGGCTTCCTATGTGAAAGCCCTGGCGAAAGCCGGTGCCAACATTATCGGGGGGTGTTGCGGCACCACACCGGAGCATATCCTAAAGATCAAGGAGGCCCTGGCTGACTTGCGTTAATTGGAGGGATTTCCTTTTATTTCCTGTAGCTGACGGAGATGCCGGCACGGCTGCCCGCTCTGAATCCGGTAGAAAAACCGGGATGGGTCTGCACATATTTGATGAATTCCTTGATATAGGGAGAACGGGTGTTGATGTTATGGGCGGCAAAGCAACCCCCTTTGTTTATTTTGGGCTCCATGGCCGTGAAATAATTCTTGTACCAGTATTTGTCGGCATCGCAGAAGACAAAATCCCAGCCGTTGTCGAGGGCGGGTACCAGCTCATGGGCATCGCCCAGCCGGGCATCGATGTAATCCGAAAGTCCGGCTTTCCTGAAATTCTGTAAAGCCTGGAGGTAGCGTTGCTTGTCGATTTCGATGGTCACCAGTTTTCCGCCTGTTTTGGTCAGTGCCCAGGCGATCCAGATGGCTGAGTGGCCTGTAGAGGTTCCGATTTCCAGCACTTTGTGGTAATTTCCCTCTACGACAAGATCATAGAGGATCCTGCCATCGGTAGCCGGCACATTCATGTCTTTCCACTCTCCCGCCTGGTTTTTCAGAAATGCCAGTACTTTCCTGTCCGTGTCATTTTTAGGCTCGGGAAATTGTGCGAAAACTCCGCTTCCTATCAGGAGAAAGAGGAGCATCAGCAGGGAAATGACTTTATTGGCGATAACTGGTCTCATCCGGTTTTCCATTCATTCAGTTTCATCCGGAAGAGGGAACCGGCGATCCTGCTGGTTCCCTCTTCCAGGATACCTGTATGTCTACAAATATTGTGCTGAAATGTTCCCTGACCGGAAAATTATTCATTATATACCGGGATTCTTCCGGGTGTCCAGGGAGCATTCATTTTATTGAGTTCAGTTTCTAAAAATGGAATATCGGTTTCTGTGATTTTCCTCAGCTTTGCCAAAACTGGTGGAAACTCTTCTTTCAGGAGGGAGAATTCCGCTTTTTCTGCTGGTGTGATACCGGCGGAATTGCTGATGTGGGCGCTGACAATATTTCCCAGCCTGCTGTTGAGAGGTATCTGTGCCGGAGGAACCTCCTCCTGGCTTGCCTTGGCATTCAGTCCGTTGAGGGCAAACCTGATTTCCTCGAGTTCCTGAGATACCTGACGTGCCTTGTTCATCATTTCCTGGCTGAATCCCGGGATGGAAAATATCGCCTGTTTGATATGTTCAATTCTGGAAATCAGGTCGGCCGTCATCCGGTCGGTACCCACCATGGCCACTGCCAGTTTGCTGACATCTTTGGCAAAAGCCACATTCTCGGCGTAGTTGGCAGCAGGCAGGGTGACGTTGTTCAGTTTTTTCGCCTGGAAACTGACCGGTCCGGCGAGTTTTTTCACTTCCCCGTTTTGCCGGAGTTCCATCTCCACGCTGTATTTTCCGGGCATGACGGCAATGCCGCCTCCGCGTCGGCCTCCTCCACCTCCTGCCTCCAGCGGATTGAACCTGCCGGTGACCCGGGTGGCTGTGGACATCGAATGACGGAGATCCCAGTTGATGCGGCTGATTCCCTTCCCGGGTGCACGGGTGAGCTGCCGGATTATATTTCCTTCTACATCACGGATGGTAAAGACCAGGTAGGCACTCTCCTCCTGTTCTTCCAGCTCCATTTCCCTCCATGTGGGTTGCGGAATGGGTTTTCCTTCTTTAAAGAGCTTTTTCTCGGCTTCCTGGCGCTCTGCCTTCTTTGATTTAGGAGCTTCCTTCAGGTAATAGGTGAAAGTAGCCCCGTAGTCGGCATTGGGAGCAGTATAATAAGTATTGCCCTGGTTGTCGGGACTGCCGGCATAGTTGAACATCAGGGCATCCTTCACTGCAAAGAGGTGGGACTCTTTTTCCACAACTTCTTGGGAGAGTTCCCGCAGGGGAGCATAGTTGTCGAGGATGTAAAAACCGCGGCCGAAGGTGGCCAGGACCAAATCCGACTCCCTTTGCTGGATGGCGATGTGGCGTACGGCTATGGTGGGAATTCCCGATTTCATCTGTACCCAGTTTTTACCCCCGTCGATGGTAAAGAAAATTCCGAATTCGGTACCTGCAAAAAGCAGTCCGGGAACGATGAAATCCTGCTCCAGGCAGTTGACGGTGCCGTTCACAGGGAGGTTTCCGGCAATGGAATTCCATGTTTTGCCTTTGTCGCTGCTTTTCAGGACATAAGGCTTGAAGTCGTCGCGCTGAAGGTTGTCGAAGGAGGCATAGACCACATTTTCATCGAAGCGGTCGGCATGTAAATGTGCCACATAGGTGTATTCCGGCACGTCCGGAAAACTTTTTACCTGTCTCCAGTTTTTGCCTCCATCTTCGGTGACCGAGATCACGCCGTCGTCGGTCCCGGCGTAAAGCAGGTTTTCGTTGAGGGGTGATTCTGCCAGGGCGACGATGGTTCCCCACTGGGATGTGGAGACATCCTTGGCCACAGCTTCTGCGCTCCAGAATTTCCCCATTACGGGCCAGCTGTTCCGGTCGGTCCGGGTGGTGAGGTCGTCGCTGATGACCTGCCAGGAGTCGCCGCGGTCGTCGGTGCGGAATATCTTGTTGGCCGCATGGTACAGACGGGTGGGAGCGTGTTTGCTCACAAACATGGGGGCGTTCCAGTTCCACTTGTAAGCCTCCTCCCCTTTCCGCTCTATCGGTTTGATGCTTACCCGTTCACCGCTTTTTTTGTCGAAACGGGAGAGATTGCCATACTGGTATTCGGTATAGATGATGTCGGGGTTGTTCGGGTCGGTGTCGATCCAGAAGCCGTCGCCACCCAGGGTGACCGTCCAGTCGTCGTTTGAGGCGCCGCCTCTCTTCAGGCTCTGGGAGGGCCCCACCATGGAGTTGTTGTCCTGGGTGCCGCCGTAGACATTGTAGAAAGGCCAGGCATTGTCGACATTGACCCGGTAAAACTGGGTGACGGGAAGGTTCTCCTTGAAATCCCACGTTCCGCCATTGTCCCAGGTCTCATACATGCCCCCGTCGCCCCCGATCATGAAATGACGCGTATTGGAAGGATCGATCCAGAGGGCGTGGTCGTCGACATGGCGGCCGTTGTTGTTCAGGGCGCTCCAGGTTTTTCCTCCGTCGGAGGTCACATAGGAGTAAGTCTCCATGGAGTAAACCCTGCCGGCATCTTTGGGGTCACAATAAATTTCGTTGTAATACTGGCCGGAGCTGGCGTGGTCGCTCATCTTCTCCCAGCTCTCCCCCTTGTCGGTGGAGCGGAAAAAACCGCTTTTCCCTTCGGCAGCTTCCACGATAAGGTAGACCACCGAGGGGTCGACCGGGGAGACGTCAATGCCCATCCCGCCGAGATGGACCGAAGGAAGTCCTTTCATGATTTTGTACCAGCTTTTGCCTGCGTCGATCGATTTGTAAACGGCCGATTCGGGACCTCCCCCGATCTTTGTGAAATAATGGCGCCTCCGCTGTTCCGATGTGGCATACATGATGTCGGGGTTGGAGGGATCCATCACCACATTGTTGACTCCGGTATTTTCACTGATGTCCAGGACTTTCTCCCACGTTTTTCCGCCATCGGCGGTGCGGTAAAGGCCGCGTTCTCCTCCCGGTCCCCAGGCGGAGCCTTCACAGGCCACGAAAACAATGTCGGAATTCCGGGGATCAATCACAATGCCCCCGATCTGGCGGCTCTCCCTGAGCCCCATGTTCTTAAAGGATTTGCCCCCGTCGGTCGATTTATATACCCCGTCGCCATACCCCAGGGCCCGCTGGTGGTTGTTCTCTCCTGTACCCACCCATACGGTGTTGAAATTGGTGGGATCGGCTTTCACTATACCGATGGAGTAAGCCCCATAATTGTCAAAAACAGGTTTAAAGGTGGTGCCGTTGTTTTCGGTTTTCCATACATTCCCGCTGGCAATGGCCACATAATACTCGGCAGGGTTGGCAGGATTCACCGCAAAGTCGGCGATTCGCCCGCTGGCCCAGGCTGGACCTATGTTGCGGAATTTCAGCCCGCTGACAAGGCTGGTGGTAATAATGGTGTCACCTTTTGACTTTTCGGCTTTCTGGCTCATACATGGTATGGCCATAATAAAGAGCACAATGAACAGGGATAAAATCTTCTTCATCACATCAGGTATTGTCATTCTTATTATTATTCTGAAGTGCCGGGATTTCGGACACGTGATAAAAATAAGAGAAATTGAATTGATAACTGATGACTTACCTGATATTCTTCTCTTTTTTGTAAATCTCAAAATACTCCCTGACGGAAGCCCTTACCTGATATTCTGTAGAGGTGTAAGGCAGTACATATTGAGCGTTGAACCACACCATGAATTCATCGGCTTCCTCGTCATTGAGACCGGTCAGCATTTTTACAATCTCCTTGTTGTAATTCTTCGAATGCATTTCCCAGTTCCGCTCCAGGGCCAGGGCCTCGCGGACATCCCGTTTCTGCTTCTCTTTCTTGCTGAGATAATATTGCCAATAGGAGAGCGGGTTGAAAATGGCAGCCAGTACGGGGGGTTTTTCATTGAACGCATCGCCACGCAATTCCACTGGAATTTGGGTGCTTTTACCTATCGGCACCCCATCCAGGTTAGGCCGGTTCTTATCGCCCGTAACTTCTACTTCCCTCAAGGCATATACCACCGGCTGCATATAAACCGTCAGCACTTCCGCCTCGGAATAGTTGCGCGGAACCCTGATGGCTTTGGGCTTGAAACCCATGGCCGTGACATTCAGACTGTCGGTATTCAGCATTTCGAAAGAGAAATAACCTCCTGCATTGGAACTTGTGCCGGTGCGGTTACGGGTATATACAATATTGGCGTAGGGAATGGCCATGCTGTCGCCCATGCTGACCAGGCGCCCTTTCAGCCTGATCAGGATGGGATCGTCGTCGATCCCTGAGTCCTGGGACTGCACCACTTTTGTCAGGAACAAAGACAAAAAAACCAAAGAATATGTGAGATATCTGGCCATCGGCTGCGAAAATCGTACAAATTTATGGATTAACAATTTTCGGGCCGAAAGGTTAAACATATTTAACGGTGATTAACGGCTTTTAATACTGAAGTGTCATTTGCCACCGGCGTCATTCAATACAATAAATGACCATTGAATGACCTTTTTATCCTTTTAGGGTAAAAATGCGTTCTTCCAGGATTTTAATTTTTGCTTCCGCATCGGCTTGTTTCGTGCGTTCCTTTTCGATGATGGGAGCGGGAGCACTGGCCACAAACCGCTCGTTCTCCAGTTTTTTCAGTACTGAAGCCAGGAATCCTTTCGTATAAGCCAGTTCATCCTCCATTTTTTTCAATTCTTCAGCCGGGTCGGCATGTGCTTCCAGTGGTATGAAGAAGCTGGTCGATTTCACCCTGAAGGAAAGGGCACCTTTGACTTCACCGGAGACCAGGGAGGAGGAGCTGAGATTTCCCAGTTTGGCGAGAATGCTTTCCAGACGGGGTTCGTGGCCCTTGTCTCCGGGTTGGATCCTCAGTTCCAGGAGTTCCCTGGGGGAGATATTGTTGTCGAGGCGGATTTTGCGGATTCCGGTGACGGCTTCCTTCATATTTTCGAAAGCTTCGAGGAGGGTGGGGTTGAAGGGTTCCATACCAGGCATCTGTGCCACCATAATGCTTTCTCCTTCTTTCTTATCATCCAGCAACTGCCAGATCTCTTCTGTGATGAAGGGCATAAAGGGGTGCATCATGCGGAGCAGCCGGTCGAAGAGGCCGGTCACATCGGCAAGCGTAACCGCGTCGATGGGTTGTTGCCAGGCCGGTTTGACGATTTCAAGGAGCCATCCTGAGAATTCGTCCCTGAAGGTGGTATACACCAGCATCAGGGCGTCGGAGATGCGGAATTTCTCAAAGTGGTCGTTGAGGGTGGTGTTGACTTCGTTGAGTTTATGGTGGAACCATTCCAGGGCCAGGCGGGAGTGTCCGGGTTGTTCCAGTGTCGCGGAGGGTTCCCAGTTTTTCACGAGCCTGAAGGCATTCCAGATTTTGGTGGCGAAATTGGCACCCTGTTGGGGCAGGCTTTCGTCGAAGAGGAGGTCGCCGCCTGCAGGAGAGCAGAGGAGCATGCCCACGCGGACTCCGTCGGCGCCGTACCGGTCGATCAGTTCAAGCGGATCGGGGGAGTTCCCCAGCGACTTGGACATCTTGCGTCCCTGTTTGTCGCGCACCATGCCGGTGTAGTATACATTTTTAAAGGGAAAGTCGTTGCGGTATTCATAGCCGGCGATGATCATGCGGGCCACCCAGAAAAAGATGATGTCGGGGGCCGTGATAAGGTCGCTGGTGGGGTAATAATAGCGGATCTCCTCATTTTCGGGACGGCTTATCCCGTCGAATACCGAGATGGGCCACAGCCAGCTGCTGAACCAGGTGTCGAGGACATCCTCCTCCTGTTGCAGGTCGGCAGGGGTAAGGGCGGGATTTCCGGTTTTGGTGCGGGCCAGCACAAGGGCTTCTTCCTCACCGGCGGCCACCACGAAGCTGCCATCGGTGAGGTAGTACACGGGTATCCTGTGGCCCCACCAGAGCTGACGGCTGATGCACCAGTCCTTGATGTTGCCCATCCAGTGCCTGTAGATATTCTTGAATTTGGCAGGGTGGAAGCGGATGGTGTCGTCCATGACAAAATCAAGGGCAGGTTTCACCAGCTCCTCCATCTTCAGAAACCACTGAGCTGAAAGTTTGGGTTCGATGATCACGTCGGTACGCTCCGAAAAGCCGATTTTGTTGGTATAATCCTCAATTTTAACGAGGTTGCCGGCTTGCTGAAGTTCGGGAACGATCTTCTCTCTGACGTCAAAGCGGTCTTCCCCGATGAAGAGGATGGCTTTCTCGCTGAGGGTGCCGTCGTCATTGAAGATGTCGACCGATTCAAGCTGGTGGTTCATTCCGATAAGGTAGTCGTTGGGGTCGTGTGCAGGGGTGATTTTCAGACATCCGGTGCCGAATTCCATGTCGACATATTCATCTTCGATGACCGGAACCGGACGGTTAATCAGGGGTACCAGCACTTTTTTGCCTACCAGGTGGCGGAAGCGTTCATCGGCAGGGTTGACGCACACCGCGGTATCGCCGAGGATGGTCTCGGGACGGGTGGTGGCGATGGTGACGTACTGGTCGGTGGTTCCTTCCACCAGATAGCGGAGGTAATAGAGTTTGGACTGCACTTCCTTGTAGATCACTTCTTCGTCGGAGAGGGCGGTTTTGGCTTTCGGGTCCCAGTTGACCATGCGGACGCCCCGGTAAATGTGCCCTTTGTTGTAAAGGTCGACGAAAACGCGAATCACCGATTCGCTGCGCGGTTCATCCATGGTAAAGCAGGTGCGGTCCCAGTCACAGGAAGCTCCCAGTTTTTTGAGCTGTTCGAGGATGATTCCCCCATGCTTGTGGGTCCATTCCCAGGCATGTTCCAGGAAGGCTTCACGGCCGATTTCCCTTTTTTCGATGCCCTGGTCGCGCAATTTATTGACGACCTTGGCTTCCGTGGCAATGGAGGCATGGTCGGTACCCGGCACCCAGCATGCGTTCCTC
>CAYYJE010000122.1:0-5268 GCA_964472165.1 uncultured Prolixibacteraceae bacterium
ATATAACTAATTATCCCTTCATTTCCAAATTCCGGACGGGATAATTTTCCGGTTTTCAGGGCGTATTGGTATGGGCGGGAATGGTCACACTCTGGGGGGCCAGCACGGTATTCTGCTTACTCGGGGCCACATTCCAGGTGACGACCCATTGCGAGGCGGACGGCCTTGAGAGCAGGGGAACCACGTGGATTCCGTTGTCGAAACTTCGCTTTTTATGCTCATCAATGCTGAAGAGGTGGTTGCCGGAAATCATCACCCTTCCGCCCAGTTCACCCCAGACACAGATTCCGTCGACAGTAAGCTTTTCCGCATTTTCGAGCCGCTCCAGGGTAGCCAGGTTGTTTTCGATCACCAGACTCCGGCAGTTGCCTGTGAAGATGCCGTACCTCTCCTGGTTGCCGGTATCGGCCGGCAGCACCACTGAGATCCGGTTCCCCGCGATCATTACGTGCTCCAGGTGATCTCTCATCCGCGTATTGGAATGGCTCAGTCCCACATGGATTCCCTGAAGAAATCCGTCGACTTGGTTGTTCAAAATCCGGAGATTTCCTCCATTCTTTCCCCCGATGGTGATCCCCTGCGCACCGGCAGCCCTTTCCGAAAGTGTAACTGCCTTAATAAACTGCTCAAATTGCGGATATTTCTTCAGGAAAGCCTCCTCAACCAACAGCCTGTCGGTCAGCTTCACCACATGGGAAAGCAATTCCCTTCTGCCCTGCACCTGGGGTTGATTTTCAGCCATCAGCTTTTCCCATCCCTTTTTCAGGGAGTTGTCGGTCATGAAACGGAGTTCCGTATCACCCGATTTCAAAACTATATTATAGGTGGATACCGCCACTTTTTTATCCCCCGGATGGATTTCCGAAATCAGGGCGCTTCTCATCCCGGCCCTCGCCACCTTTTTCCTGTACCGGTCCATGGTTGCCAGAAGGGGTGATTTGGCATAAGCCGTGATGTGGTTATTTTCTACCAGTGCATGGCCGCTGTTGACCAGAAGCACCCCTTGCTGGAGATGTCCCGCCTTCAGCATGCAATTCCTGATCACAACCTTCCCGGGTGCGGTGTCGCTGTTCCGGACCGTAATACAGGTAGCGGCCCTGACACTCCCTTCCCCGCATTTCAGCGACACATGATCCACGTCAACAGATGGACAATTCAGAAAGGTAAGGGTTCCTCCCAGACTTTGGGTTCCCGAGGCTTTTCCGGAACCTGCTTTCCCCGTTACGGCGCTGAGATCCGCAATTTTCACGGATTGACAGGCTTCAAACACCAACGCTGTTTCGGCACCGGGGGATTCGATCCGGGTTCCCGGTCCGCAGCCTGACAACAGAAGGTTACCCTTCTTTTTCACCACAACGCTTTTCTCCAGCGGGAAAATACCCCTGGAGAAGCAAATGCGGGCATCTTCACCCTCCTTCATCCTGTCAAAGACACTTTCCCATCCTTTTCCGGGCCGGACAAAATAAGTGCAGGCACCTTCGCGGTTTCTGCAGAGGGTTTCCAGGGCCTGCTGCACATTTTGGACTCCCTCAAAGAGTTCACAACCGCCCGGTTCAATGCCCACATCCGAGGCCTGCAGCTCCGACAAGGCAGGGAAAAGCGGCCGGCAATCCTCCACGCCGGTGACAATCCCGCCATTTACCGTGAAGCATGCAAGCCGGCAATAGTAATGTATGTTTCCCCGGGGTGGCTGAGGCTGAGGGGCCAGGTTGGGGATTTGAAACGGCGGCCATTCGATCTCCCCGGTAGCGCTCCGTGCGGGAATAAGCCAATAGTCGCCTGCCCGATAGGTGCCGGGAGAGAAGCTCACCTGCACGCCATCCTCCAGGGAGGTCCATCCCGGCGCAGCCTTCACCCCATTGGCAGAGGCAGCCACTCCGGACTGGTCCCAGCGCCGCAGCCTCAGCCCGCTATCCGCCGGCTGGCTTACAGACGCCGATAGTGTGATTTCCCGAAGGGCGTGATCCACGGAAATGATCTGAACAAGTGTTTGCGGAGTGCCGTTAAGTTCCGATTCCCTGCTTACAATTTCCACCCACTGACCGTTCGAAAATCCCAGGTTTTCGTCCTTGCCCGTATCCATGACCGTAATCACCGCACCGTTAACCGCTTCAATACGTGTTTCCACCGTCGCATTGTCGCGCGACCATTTAAAGGAGGCATCGCCCAACTCCCCGCCTTTCTGGATTTCCACCCGGTAGAGCTGGTTTTCCAGGCGGCGGTAGCCCGATCCGGGAGGCAGCGTACAGGGTCCCTGGCTGCCGGCGCTTTTTTCAGTCCGGGCATTGAGTTTCCCCGTTGGGGACGCTGTGATCTTTTTCCACTCTTCCTGATCCGCCTTGCAGGAGGCACCTGCCGGTTTCACCTCCAGCAGTTTTACCTGCCATACATTCTGCATCCGGGTGGCAGTATCGGCCTCTCCGAGGGCAACCTCCCTGATCAGCGGATCATCGAGGTAAGTCACTTCCCTTTGCCAGGCATCGAGGTACACAAGGTAGGAGCCATCCTTGAATTTCCCAAGTTTATTTTGCTGTCTGACGAAGAAGGAGGTGTCGGGACCGGGATACCAGGGTTGATTCAGGTAAGTGGCGCCGCTCTCTTTTTCCAGTTCACACAGCAACCCCCCGGCGTAGAGGTGACCCGGTTCAATGGCCAGATCTTTCCCATTCGCGAAAGGAGTGATTTTGAAGGAATCTCCCCTTTTAGGAACTGCCGATGCACCTGCCACATCCCTGGTCTCTTTTTGATTCCGGTACTGCAGGATATCCATCTGCTCATTCCAGTCAGAATCCAGGTCTACCCTGCCCTGCTGCTTCAGTACCCCGCTGTAATGCTTTTTCGGGTCGAAGGTTCTGCGGGAAAAATCACTTGGCATAGGTTGAATTTTAAATGGTTACGATGCAAAGAAAATCCCTGCCTCCAGGCCGAAATGCAGGTATTCATCCAGACGGTTGCGGAGGTTCCTGATCCGCTGGGGTTGGAAGAGGTCGTGAAAAGCGCCCATTTCAGCCTGGTCGTCGGCACCCTCCCTGATTTCTGAAGCACAATGGATGCTTAGCTGTCCGTATCCCGGATCACCATACCTGAGGGAAGTAAAAACGGGTCGCAGCCGCACTGCTGCTTCGGGAGTTGACGGCTGACACTGATAGGGACGGGGAACCTTCGATCCTGGAGGAACATAACTGAAACGGACACACCCTTCCTGTAAACGTCGGGCTGCCACCGGATGAGGCCACCCCTCCTTCTCCTCCTCTCCTGCCAGCAATATCGAGTCGGAGGCTTGGATAACCCGGGTGCTGATTTTCCCGATGAGTGTGCTGTGGGAGACTTCGAGCGGTCCCCCGGGATCGTTCCCCGACAAGCCGGCATACACAATTTCGTTTTCATCCAGTGCATCCGCGATGCTGTGGGTGATTCTGACAACGGCACCCTCTGCCACCCTGAATGACCCGGATATGGATTTATCCATCTCCACCCTGGTGCCGGGTGAATGCACCACAACCCGGGGAACCGCCGGTTGGCCGGCCACATCCCCTATGGGTGGCGACGACAGGGGGAGAAGGGTGCAGTGTCTGATTTGCAAACGCTGCAGTTCATTTTTAATGCCGCCCTCCATCTCTTCAGGGAGGTTCAGCGAGGATCCGCTGATCAGCAATCCATCCAGGATAACCTTGGAAAATGCTCCTCCCACCACTTTTATTTCATGAGGCGGTACCAGTACTGGCCTGAATTTGGGGGCAGCCCTGAGCTCAATGGTTTTTCCTTCTGCAACCCTGATGAACGGAGCTTCGAAATGATATTCATTGTCTTCAATTTCCACGATGCCCCCCGATTCAGCCACCAGATTAAGTGCATCCTGAATGGTGCCCGTTCCACTCCTAACCTTCACAATTTCCTGCCGGCCTGCTGAAATTTCCGGGATCCCTCCATACTCCCCACCGCCATGCCACTGCTGAACCCGTAGTGGTAACTGACATGGACCGTATCAGGAGGAGGTTGCGATGCAGGAAAGGCAATACGGCCCGATTCAGGATCAATGGCTACACTCTCCTGAGGCAGATGAGCCCATCCGGTAACATTCCCATCCGCATCGGTAATGTCACAGAGATTACAGACGGATATCATCCCCCACGGGTCAGCCGGATCTTCATCTCCCGGGAGGAGGGGAACCCCGTTCCGGTAAATGAGCAGACTTTTGTCCAATCCGTAAAACGCCGGCTTGTTGTTCCAAAACTCCTCCCTGCTGATGGGCATGGCCACATTTTCAGGCCGGGCAAGATGGGCAATTTCATCTTCCGTGGCAGGTTGGCGATAAATCGGCTCATTCAATCCCAATGGGTGAAAGGTATAGCGCCGGTCATCCACCTTATAGGCGGGAGATTGAGTGGAACGATAACTTCCCAGTCGCCACAGGAAAATCCCGATATTCGGGATGTTGTATTTTCCCCTGTTGTTTCCGATATTCCGCACATCGGCCGACCGGGTGGCCGTATCAAATGGCGTATTCTCCAGTCCTGAAAGTCCGGTTTTCCGCACACTGACCGTGGTCCGGTTTTCCGGGCGAAGGTGGTTCATGTACTGGGTGGTGGACAGCAGCCTGAAATACTCCGTCACACTGGCGTTCCAGCCGGTCACATCGCGGGCAAGTTGTTCGATCACTGAAGCCGTCCCTTTGCGACGCCGGTAGCCGATGGTGTGGGCGACTTCGGCCCGCCTGCTGTAATGCATAGCCGGAACCGCATGCAATTCCGAGGCACCCACGAGCTTTCCGATATATGGGATCACCCATTCCGCACAGGTTTCAATAAACTGGTCATCGTAAAGCTGCTCCATGTTCTCTTCCAGAATGGCAATCTGTTCAGCCAGGAGAGCCAGCAGTGATTTAAGGGGACCATAAATTTCATCTTCCGGAAAAGTATGGTCACTCCCTGTTAGCGTTTTCAGACGTGCTTTCTCTTCCGCTGTGAGGGTGTTGATGCCGTACTGCGTATCGCGAAGACGGTAGAAAGCAGGCAGCAAGCCATAAAGCGTTTTCAGATCAAAGCTCATGACATCAGTTTTAGCAGCACAGATCCGGAATCAATTAACAACAATTCAGCGGGAAACGTAACATTGCTTCCCGGCTCAGGAATCTTCGCTTCGATCAGGTGGTATAATCCAGGTACCTCATCCGACCGGTAGAGCAGATCGATGTCCACGCCCAAAACCCCTTCCACCTTTTGCATAACCGTGACCACCTCACTGTAGGTGACCGGTTGTCCGAAATTG
>CAYYJE010000122.1:5278-8767 GCA_964472165.1 uncultured Prolixibacteraceae bacterium
TCCCTGATGAGTCTGAACACTTTTTCCTCCTGGTAGTCGGGGTGAATCCTGATTTGGGCAGTAACTTTGAAAAAGGCAGAACGGTAGGTCACCACAGTCACTGGAGTTCCGGGCATTCCTCTTCTGGCGATGGCAGAAACCAGGTTGCGGTAAAGGGTGCTCTCCTTTTCAACCGGAGCTCCGTGAGATCCCGCAACTGTCAGGTAAATGCATTTCTTCATTCCCGATAAGCTCCAGGTTGCCAGTGCTTTCCCGATCCCGGCAAAGGCTCCGGCGAAATCCTGGTAGTCGCGCAGTGTTACAATCCTGTCGAGGGTACGAATGGTGAGTGAGGCGTTTTTGCGGGCATCTCCCATTGTTTCAGGATCCTGAGCCCCTGCAGTGGCAAGTGGATTAATTACCGATTTGACCCCCAATGGTCGCGACAAAAGCTGTGTGAGCTGGCTGGCTTTGAGCAAGCCCCCTGAACCGGTACCTTTCCGGTAGGTGGCGCTCACATTATCATGTCCGGATGGCAGGCGGGCACCTTTTTTCCCGTCACCAAAAATGACATGGGTCAGGCCACCGGCATCCTGCCGGGTGATAAACAGATGTTCTTCGCCTCCCCTTTCCAAAAACGAGGGGACTTCATGCCAAGACACATCGTTAACCCTCACCTCCAGGGTTGATGAACTCCCCGACGGTGAATCACTGCTGATACAGGTCAGGGGGGCATGCCTTAGAATGAAATGCTGGTGAGTGGCTGTGGCATCGCCGCTTCCCAGGATCTCCCTTACCGTTTCCCCATCGGTGGCCGGAGCCACATTCGCGTTTATCGTGACAGAGTGCCTGACATACCGGTTCTGCAATGGCATTTGAGGTACCAGCACCGACAAACCATTGGCCACCATGACCTCCCCGAGGTGAATGATCTCCCTTGAAAAAGTGCCTGGAAGGTCACTCCGTTCTCCCGATAAAACCACTGCAGATCCTTTCTTCAAGCCGGGGTAATATTTATCAAGGGAGATGCAGTCACCACTCACCTCATCAGCCAGGGGAACAGAAGCCAACCTGAGTGGCTCACTCTGGCAATGAACGGTGAGGGACCGGACGGAGGAGAGACCGGATTTACCGGTTTCCCACCACTGCGTGGCCGGATCAATCCTTATCTCAGTGCTCTTTCCGCTAATCCCGTATTTGGTGCACGGCCTGATCTCCACGCTTTTTACCTGAAAGAGGGAAGCATCTTGTATCTCATCATCCGGTTTCTGAACCGCGACATACGACCCAGTCACAATCTCTTCATAATCCCTGTCCAGGAAAAGGGCCCTTTGGTTTTCATCCCTTGACCATTCGTCCCACTTAGAGGGCGGATTGGGAACCAAACCATCGTAGGTAACCTGTTTAGGAGCGTTGTACCCGAAGATGGAAGCTTTTTTCCTGAATACAAGGATCTGGTCGCTGGAACCCGGTGTAGAGTTGAATGCAGCAAAACCATCGGAGACTTCCTGTTCCGGCCAATCCTGAATTTTCAGAAGGGCTGCCAGTTCCTCTTCCTGCCAGGTTTTCGATGCCAACTGCTTAATTATTGTCTCCGACAGTTTCATTTTTACAGAAAAATCGCCGATTTTTCCATTGGCTACCGGAATCATTTCTGAATAGGTGGGCACAGTGGCATACCGGTTCAGAGAAATGGCCGTAATACCTTTGGCGGGATCCGTCTCTGTTTTCAGGATCTTTGCCAGCGTCCGGGTTTCTTTAAGCAGCACGGTATCTCCCGTTTTAACCATTCCGGAGGCTCCCTGCAGGAACAGAATGCGGGTAGTTTGGAGAGTCTGCCGGGTATGGGTTGACAACGGCCTGATGGCATTCCACTGTGGCCGGGCTTCAATGGGAGCTATGGTTTCAAAGATCCGTGCGGTTTCTCCCGGACCGGGGATGCTCTGCACTTTGGTTCCGGCAGGGATGGTCACCGGGGCTGTCCGTACCGCTTCCCGGGCTGCACTCTCCATCAGCGACTGTCCGGGCGCATCTTCCAGCGTGAAAGCCAGGGAGGTGGAGGCTGCCACTCCCGGTCGAAGCTCATATCCCACCAAACGGGCAAGTCCGGTCAGCGACTCCCGTTCGGTGAGCGTGTCGATATAGGATTCATTGGCAATTCTCTCCTGGTAAAATGTGAGGACATCGGCCATCATCGACCAGGCATCGAGAAGGGCGATTGTGAAATCATCCTCGTTGCGGGTCGTCAGTTTCTGCAGGGCAGGTATCCCGGAAGCAGAGAGCCGGGCCAGGAGGCTTTTCCTGAAGGAGGCATAGGCTCCTGTGCGGTATGCGATGGCGCTCAGTCCGGGCCGGTTGGATATCCTGACCGGCGTTTCGGGGGTGAGACCTTCACAACAGCTGCAAGTGTCTATCATTTCTTTAAAAATTGCTTCGGCCATTTCAGCGTCCTCCCTTCATTTTCAGGTTAAGCCCCCCGTGGTCAGGAAAGTTGGGGTCGTTATCCAATCGGGCGATCTCTTTTCTTCCCATTTTCAGAATTCCCGTGTTCATGGCATCGTCGCCCGGGTCTCCCTGCCGGGAGAACCGCGTGATGCGGACCGAATCCACCCCCTGCACCAATTGGGCAGCCTGGTAAAGGCGACTCAGAAAGAGAGGCTCCCCAAAGCTGAAATTGTCGGGATGAAAAATCCCTTTCCTCTCCCCGGAAAGTTTTCTGCTGCTGAAGAGTTCCAGGAGTGCGGCCTTTACATCTGCTGCGAAGAAACCGGGACTCACACAGATCTCCATCTCCAGGAAGAGTGGCACCTGCACCGGGGAATCCACTTCGAGATCCACCCCTGCGATCCGGTATTGTTCCAGTTTATCCCGGAGGCCGGCTTCAAATTCCGGATCCGCCCCTGCCCCGTCAACCCTGTCGGCGGTTAAAAAGAGGGTTTTCCAGCTTCCCGTCCACCGGAGGGCGGTGGTTACATGCTGTATGTCGGGTATCCCTTTCCGGGAAAGAAGCTCAAAGTCTTCCGGGAGGATTGTTCTTTGCTGAATTTTAAAGGCTTCCGGAGCCCTGAGTTTTACCTCCTCCATCGTTTCCGGGTCGGTACCTCCCCTGGCCGGCAGGGGATTCCCCACATATCCCTCTTCTGAAAGGCAGGCAATAACCGCCGCATCATCGGTGGCCAGATGAGCCAGTGCACCGGCGCCCACATTTCCCCGGCTTCCGTTGCCAATCCGGCAAACAGCAGTAAATGAGGTTCCGGAAGCCGGCCTTTCCCCCTGGACATCATTTCCAAAACGCAGAAAAGCGGTACCATCCGTTTCCGTCTCCACCACAAATTCCCTGGCCAGCGGGTCACTGTTCAGCAGGTCCCTGCGTGGATGCCACTGATGGGTTTCCTCCTTCATTAATCCGGAGAGGTGCAGGGCAGGCATAACTTCCCTCATCTCCCATTTCATCATGGAGGAGGCAGAGGAGGCAGGTGAATCAGACCTGCAGGGAGCGGCATGGGTCAG
>CAYYJE010000123.1:0-7161 GCA_964472165.1 uncultured Prolixibacteraceae bacterium
CTTCCCACAATTCAGGTTGTTTTCCCTTCACCCTGAATTCAGGGGTCACGGTTTGCCTTTCTCCTGTTTGATTGGTCAGGAAGTAGATGTCTGTTTTCCCCATTGTACGGTGTCCGTAATGGATGGTACGATCTTCCGGAAGTTTGCAGTCTGGTATGCAGTTGATAGAGGCCAGTGCCTCCTCCATGGTCATGCCGTACAGGACCGTGCCGGTGCCGAATTTTCCTGATTTGACATTTACGCCGTCGACATTGCCCCAGAGTTCAGCCGCCATTTTCTGCACATCGGCATCGGCGGCAGGCTGATTCTGAAGGCTGGGTGACCTTTTGGGGGCAGGTCCCAGGATCACGGCCCCGCTACGGACCAGATCCCTGATTTTTGCCAGCAGTTCAGGCCGCATGGTTTCGAGTTTGGGAAGCACCAGGATGCGGTATTGAGTGCCATGGGGCAGGGTGATCAACCCATCCCTGACAGTCATGTATTTTTCGATCACCTCGGCGTTCATGTAGTCGAACTGGTATCCCACCGGAAGCGGAGGATCGGTGATCCCGGTCATCTTGGGTGCGTCTTCCCCGATGAAATAGGCGGCATCGGCCACATTCAGTCCTTGCTGGAGCATGAAATTCGACCGTTTCAGATAGAGGATGTAGGTGTCGATCTGGGAAAACCAGGTGTTTTTACGGTTAAATTCATTCCCGAACCAGGCGTTAACCCCTGGGTTTTTATCCTCGTAGGGTTGAGTAATATAGACGTGGAGCAGGGTGTTGTTGATCCCTTCGGCAAAGAAACGGTCGCCCCGCTGTTTGATCACGCCCGGATACCGGCTGAAAGGAGCTCCTGCGCAGGTGTTCGACTCGGCTGAAATCTTGTTTTTCCCGTAAATATGGCCGCACGAAGTGGCTGCCCGGTTCTCGATGTCGCCCAGTTCCCCTTCGCTCCAGAATTCTCCGCCGATTTCATCCGACTGTCCGCCGTACATCAGGAATTCACCCGGGAAGCCCCAGTGCCCGTAGTTTTCGAGCCAGGTGCGCAATCCATGTTCGTGACTTACCTTCCGCAGACCACCCACATATTCGTAGGCCACCATGTCGGCGACCATCCTGCGCATGTCCCACAAAAAACGGTCGGAGGCCTGCTGGCTGCCGACAACCTTTCCGTGGTATACCGGAAGAAAGGGAAGGGGATCGTATCCATATTTATCCCTGAAAAGGGCAAGGAAATCATCCGTGAAATTCTGACCTCCGGTTTCATAGCTGTCCTGGACCACCACCCTGAAGGTTTTGCGGTCGGCTTCCGGAATTCGTTTCAGGATTTCGCCCATGTGGCCGTAGAAATGTTTTTCGGTATGCCTGGCACTCATTTTATCGACCTCATAACCAGTGGCTTCCGGCGAGGCGGGGCTGTTTTTGGTGCCTGTAGGAGTCATTCCTGAGCGCATTACGATCCATTCACCCGCGGGAACTTCCCATGTAAGTGTTCCATCGGCCGCCATTTTATCAGACAGGTCAATTACTTTAGAGGGATCGATCAGTGTGGCCGGATCTTCCGGTTCAGGTTGCGGCGCCCACTGGTATTCATGCCAGTAGGGAAGGGGGGTGGGATGCATCTTGGCCAAAGTTTTTTCACTGTAACTTTCCACGCGTGGGGAAGCCGACAGGGCTACCTCGGCCAGTCCCGTGCCGTTCCCCGGATTTTTGATGACCAGCCTGAAGGCCGAAGCAGTGGTCTCGGGGAAAGAGATGACCACCGGTGCGTAGGGATCAAAGCCTACGTTCAGTGCCGGGTTGGAACGGTTAATCCTGAACTCAGCCAGTGTACGGAATTCGCCTGAAGACTCCCTGACCTGCAGTTCAGCCTGCGACTGCATCCGATGAGGGGTGGTACGCAGGCACAAACTCCTGGCAGTAAAGGGTTCGGATGCTTCCAGATCGATGATGAACCCGGCTCCTGCAGGCAGGCTGATTCCCGTCAGGGGATCCTGGTCGAAGAGCTGGTCCAACCCCGGGAGCCTGGGTGTGGACGAAATCTTACCCAGGGAGGGGGTCCATATAAGCTGGTCATCTTTGGGTGCCGGATAGGCAATAACCCTGACGTCCTGGAAAATTCCGGCCGGCTTTGCAAGCTGGAGGGATACCGTCTGCGGTCCGGTGACCCTGGTTTCCGAAGAGGTCAGGTAACGCATGGCCTCTTCAGCACCAACCCAGGGTCCTCCCGACTGGCTCCATCCGGGCGAATTGAAAATGCCGATCTCAATATCGAGTTCAGTGGCAGTTTTCAGGGCAGTGTGGAGAATCTCCCACCACTCTTCGGAAAGCATTTTGACGGTGCCGTAGGGAACATCATCGAGCCCGATATTCCCGATGAAGGCACGGTTGATGCCGGCCTCTTTCATGGACCGGAGATCATTGATCACCCCTTCTTTGGAAATATTGTCAGAGATCCAGTACCAGTATACGCTGGTCTGAATCGTGTCGGGGGGAGTCACAAATCCGCTTTCGAGTGCCGTGTCAGCTCCCTGCCGGGATGCAATGCCGCATGCACCCGCAAAGGCGATGACGGTAAGAAGGGCGATCACCCTGAAAAGTTTGCTCATAACCGTAGGTTTTATGATGGTAAGAGAGGATATTTGATTAATCCTCCGAATATACGAAATTGAAACGGCCTCCTGGAGCCGTATCCCCGTTGATATAAAAGTCCATGATGTTGCCGTTTTCCTGCATGTTGTCGTTCCATTTAAACTCAATGCCGACTTTTTTGCCGCTCAGACCCATGATATTCCGGGGTATGGCCAACTCCAGCCTGTTCCCGTTCACTGCAAAGCGGAGTGTGGCAGCAGGTTCCCATTCCCAGCGGCCTCCCACGTTTTTTTCCGCAAAGGCCTTTTTCCCTTTGGGATTGATCCGGTTGACCACATAGTCATATCCATTCCATCCGGTCGACTTGTCGCGGTCGGCATCAATGAAAAGCATCATCCAGTTCCGGTCGCTTTGAGGCGTAAGTGCACGGTCGGTTTCGACGTAGAAGTAGAGGTTGGCATCGTCGCGTGCCACCTTTGCGCCTGTGATGTCATTTCTCCCGGTTTTGTTGACATAATGCTGGTCGTATCTTCCCCGGTGATCACGGTGGAGGGTATTTCCCCGGTAGTGACTGAACCGGGGAGTTACAACCTGCCAGTCAGAAGCTTTGCCGATGCGGATGGTTTTGGGCTCCGAAACTGGCGCGGGAGGTTCCATGCCCTTGAATTTCCGGACCTGGTCGATAAGCTGGTAATAATAGACATCACCCTTGTCGCCCCAACCCTTGTTGGGTTCGATGTCGCGGCTCCGTTCCCAGTCAAATTGGTCGACAAAGGAGAAGGGTTTTCCGGTCCATCCGTCTTTAAGGAGCCACATGCCGGCAATAAATTCGTTCCAGCCGGTGACAAAAACCAGTTCGGGATCGAGTTCGAAAGCCCTCTCCCATTGTTCCAGAAAATTCCAGCCATAGAGGTATCCGTCGACCCTGGGGTCCATGCCGTTCCGCTGCGTGTAACTGCGGCCATGGGATCCGGGAAGGTTGAAGGCGCTGCAGTGTCCATTGGTTTCGGGACTGGCATTTTGGGCGACACCTACTGCAACCTGTTCATATTTCCCTTCGGGACCCTTCACGTACCCATGTTGTGGATAATTTTCGAGCCATCCCCACTGGTCGTTCCGCCTGGGCCCGTCTACATAGTCGGGTTGCCCCGGACGGAATGTAAAGAAGCCGGCAATTTCCCGGTCCTCGGCTGAATCGGTAAGGTTGTCGGGATATCCCATGATGCATGGTTTTCCTTTCCAGATGAACCAGAGGTTTTTATAAAGGCCGGGTTTGTATACGTCGCGGTAAAGTTGCCGCAGCGATACCAGCGAATGGGGAGCCGGTCCGAAGGGAAGCATATAGGCTATTTTAGGTACTTTCACACCGTCTTTCTGCGCCTGGTCCCAGGTTTTCATCAAAGCTTCGTACGACTCCTTCCAGGTGAGGCTGCCATTGGTGCAATCGAAAAAAACGGCATCCACCCTGGCATCGGCCAGCATTTCGGCATGTTTACGCAGCACCCACGGGTCGGTGGTCTTGTAATATCCCAGCAAGGGTTGTTCCCAGAAAAAGAATCCGGGCTGTTTGTTACCCCAGGCAGGATGGTGGTAATCCTTCATCGCTTCCGGAAATTTCCTGACGATTTCGGTGATGTTTTTCACCTGATAGGTGGTGTCGTCGTTGCCCTGGTGCCAGGTCCAGTAAAAGATGGCGATGAATTTGTCCTGTTTTGGGGCTCCTGCTTCCCTGGAATCCCTGACCCTGCGGCCCAGTGCATCGGTGGCCGCCCACTGGTCGCTGAGGATCTGCTGGGCACTGACCTGTCCGAACCCAAGGCTTATCAGGGACAATGTCAGGGAGATGGTGAACAACTGTTTCATTTTTATCTGGTTTTTAGTGAATATTTCTTATCTGCCTTCCGGTAAGTACCGGATTCATTGTTTTCTTGTTGAGCGGGAACTCCGGGTTGGCTTACCAGAGGGGTCCTGTAAAACGCACTTCATCCCAGTTTTGAATCCCGATGATTGCTTTATAGGGTTCAAATGCAGCATCTTCCTGGGCAGTTCCGGCGGCCTGGTAAAGGTACCAGACCGGTTTTCTGCCTCCCGGGTCTGTTTCGTCGTCGGGGAAACGCCGCAGGCCTATCCGCAATCCAAATTCTGAACGGTTGTCGATCCAGTTGTGCCACTGGATTCCGTCAATCCCGTCGAGTGTTTTCAGTTTTTTCCAGGCATAAGCGAACCCCGCCGCCTGATCTTTCAAATCGGCATCGCTGTATGTTCTCGAATTTGTTCCGTTTTCCGACAACCAGAGTGTTCGCTTTTCCGTTCCCCCGAACCTGTTCTCCGGTTTTTTGATCCAGGCGTCCAGTACTTCAAGGTTTTTGAAAGTAACAAGGGGAGAATTCATACTGAAGGTAGCCTTCGAATCGTTCCAGGTTTTGGGCTCAGTCAGGTCTTGCGGATAAGGATGGCATGCCAGTCCCCACCTGAAATCACCCTCGGTGTCGGAATAATCCTGCAGGGTTTTCAGCATCTCCTTCGTGGCGTATAATTTCGGACTTGCGGGTTGAGCCCACGAATGGGTGAATGAGGCAAACACTTCACTGTGAGGATCATACTTCCGGGCAATATGGTAACAGAGCCTCATCGATTTGAGATAGGCATCCATAAATACCACCATGGGTTTTTCACCCATGTTGGTCCATTCCACACCGGCATCTACTTCGTTGTGCATGATCCAGTGGTGGATTCTTCCGTAGAGGTTGTCGCTGCGGCAGTAGCGGCTTGCCAGAAAATCGAGTGCGGCGGCATACCCGTTGAAACTGGCCGGGGTGGTCATGTTGGGCATTGTAAAAAAGGCAGGATCGGTGTAATCGGGATGTTGCAACAGTTTCCCGATTTCCGGATCCGCAGATTGCGAGGCTTTCTGGATCAGGATGATGGCAGCCACCACGATCTGCTTGTCGCGGGTGGTCTGGAGGGTCCGGTCGAGGGCTTCGATCCTGTTTTTGTCGAAATAGTAGGTTTTATCGCCATATACATGGGCGATGGCATCGGTACGGGGTTGGGCATACATGAATTCGGTAATGGCGATATTCACGGTCACGCTGGAAATGCCGAGGCCATCGAGATCCTGCGTGAACCCGCGGGCGGCAGAGAATCCTCCAAGCCCCTTTTTCCCCGACAAGGGTTGGGGTACCATTTGTTGCACGGAGGCAATTTGAGTGGCATACCGGGCATGGGAAATGATCTGGTCGGTGGAATTGCCTGTTTTGACGATTACCCATTTCGACAGTGCCCTGTCAACCTTGAATCCACTGCGGGAGGCGTACCGTCCCACTTCGATGGAAAATGGAGAATTGGTGACCGGAATTGCATTCTGGAACTTTGTGATCAGGGTGATATCCTCAAACGGAGCCACTTCACACACTGCCATTGCCCCGTTGCCTGCATATTGTCCTTTCACCGTGATGGTGGCGGGTCCAACATTCACTTCACTGATTCGGGCGTCAAAACGGGAAGCAAGATATGCCTGGAGTCCCTCCTCCATCTGTTTGTTTCTGGCAAGGGCCTCCTCTCTGGCTTTCACTGCCGCGGTTTCAGCACTGTTCCTTCCCCTGAGGAAGATGTTCCTGACCTGGATGGTTACCCCTGAATTGTTTCCGAAATCGAGCCGGAGGAAGTGTCCCGGTTGTCCCCATCCGAACTCCCGGATCGGCACACCCAGATCAATGGAAAAGCGCTTCCATTCACTGGATGAAGCCAGGGAGCCGGACTTCAGGGAACGCTCTTCGGTGACGGGTGCACCCAGGAAACATTGCACATGACTGATTCCGGCAGTACTCTGGTATTCAAACATGAGGACCAGGGAGTCGGGATGAAGGGCCGTTGTCAGCGGGGTTAGAAAGAGATAAGGATCATCACCCGTGGTTTTGAGTTCGTAATGGTAGGTGTCTTTCCTGTCGATCAGAACCTGGTTGCCCTGGTTCATGTCGATTGTGAAATAACTCACAGAGGGCTTAACTACGACCGACGGAATGATATTCTCCTTTTTACACGATGAGGAGGCGATCATACAAACCAGCATCCCAGGCAGGATCCACAGCCAAAAAAAACGTGCTTTCACTTTCCATAACATGGTCATTTCAATCCGGGAGGAAGCTTCCGGGGTACCATGCGGCAAGCGAATAAGAGGCGTTTGTATCATAGGGAAGAAAGGTTTATCGGGCAGGTTCCACCGGAAGCGGCAGCCAGGTACAGATGTGCTTTCCGTTCCAATTGTCGACCGAGGCATAATCGACCATGAGAATATCGCCGGATGTAGTGGGAACGCGGAACTGCATTTTTGTTCCGGGGATGGTTGCCTTTTCAGCGACGATATCCACATAGCCGTTGTCGGAGATGACGGAAACCGGTTCATTGAAATTTGCATCAAGGTTCTCATCGCGTGCCAGCACCACCGGACCCCGTACGAGGGCTTTGAAATGGTCTCCGGCACGGTTGCTGCCGCGCGGGGCATCCAGGATCCTGCAGCGCATGTCGAGTGACAGTTCGATCTGGTCACCTGGACTCCATTCCCTGTTGATCTCTGCATAGGTCC
>CAYYJE010000123.1:7261-8577 GCA_964472165.1 uncultured Prolixibacteraceae bacterium
GACAGTTCGATCTGGTCACCTGGACTCCATTCCCTGTTGATCTCTGCATAGGTCCCGGCCACTGCTTCCATGGTTTCACCGTTGACTTTCAGGAGGCTCTTTTCACTCCATCCGGGAATGCGCAGCCTGATGCTGAATTTCTCCTGCTTGCCGGGCATCACACCAATTCTGATCTCTCCCGATACCGGATAATCGGTGTCGATGGTGAGTCGGACCTCCCTTTCCCGGGCAGTCGATGCAGTGGCAGTCCCGGCATTATAAAGATTGACTACCGGGCCGGTGGCGGAATTCATTACGGCCACATAGGGCAGCCAGGCAAGTCCAATCGGTCCGTTGAGGTTACAACAAGTCACATAGACATCGCCGACCATCCCTCCCCATCCTTTGGGATTGGTTTTCACGCCGTTCAGCAGGTTGACATAGCTGAATCCGTCACCTTCGGGCTTCATAGCCCCGGGAAGGCCGTTGTAGGCATATTTCTCAATCATGTCAACGGCCAGCGGATCTCCGGTAAGGCGGTTGATCTGGCTGCAAAGTTTCATCCAGGTGACCCCCACACAGGTCTCCATCATCCTGCGGATGTCGGGATTGGTTTGTTCCAGGGCCGTATAATCCCATCCTTCGCCCATCACGGCCGGGTGATGGGGCTGGTCGCCCCCTCCGTTACCAATGAGGGTGATCTCTTTTTCGATGATATTGTGGAACATGTTCATGAACGCCTGTTTCCACCGTTCATTGCCGGTAACCCTGTAGTATTCAACCACTCCCTCAAAGAGCGACATCATTTCGTAGGCTTTCGGATATACCCCCCCGATTTGTTCCGGATCCTTGTTGTCGAAGGCGTCGTCGATGATGCGGTGCCCTTTGGCCCCTCCCTCTTCTTCGACGATGTATTTTGCAAATTCCAGATAACGGGGATAACCCGTCAGTTTGTACAACCTCACAATGGGCTCCAGAATGGTACTCGATTCAATGTGGTTGGGACTCCACCCCTGGTCCACGATGGGCACCTTCGGATGAGGACCGGTCTGGGACAGGATACAGTCGGCATGGTCAATCATGGCCTGCAGGACTTTTGGATCCTTTTCCACCTGCATGTAATATTCATCGAGAGCCAGCAGTACATATTTCCTTTCCCACAGATCGCCCCCGGGGCCGTCGGGCTGACTGGCAATCTCCGAGCAACTGAAACTCCCGTTTTCACGCTGGGTAGTCAGCATATCGGCCACAGTAGCTTTCATGATCTCTTTCATTTCGGGATCGGCCGTGTACCGGTAGAACATGCAGCCTGAGCGGACTGCTTTACCCCACATTTC
>CAYYJE010000124.1:0-4357 GCA_964472165.1 uncultured Prolixibacteraceae bacterium
TGCACATCATCCTGAAGATGAGGGCACGGCCAAAGGTGATCCTGGTCAGCACTTACGAAGAAGCGGTGGAAATTATCAATACCTACCAGGAATACCTCCTTTGCGTGATTTCAGATGTCAAGTTTGAGAAAAACGGATTCGACGACGAGGAAGCCGGAATTAAACTGCTGCAGTATGCGACCCACGTCATGCGGTTCCCTATCCCCCTGCTTTTACAGTCGCACGACATCGTCAACGCAGAAAAAGCCCGGCAGATCGGTGCCGATTTCATTGACAAAAATTCGGAAAGCCTTTCACTGGATATCCTGAATTTCCTCTACCGCCGCCTGGGGTTCGGAAATTTTGTCTTCAAGGACCAGAATGGCACTCCCCTGATGGAAGCCCGTAATCTCCAGGAATTTGAAGAGATGTTCCGGATTATTCCCGACGCCGCTCTGGAATACCATGGCAGCCGTAACTCTTTCAGCACATGGCTGATGGCCAGGGGAGAAATCAATATGGCCGAACAACTGATCCCTGTCCAGACCGTGGATTTCGCCAATACCGAAGATCTCCGCCAGTTTTGTCTCGACGTATTCCGGAAAGTAAGACTTAAGAAGTTGCAGGGTAGAATCATCAAATTCGAACCTGATCTTGTCGATTCCAACCGGTTTGTCGTCCGTATCGGGAAAGGTTCCCTGGGGGGAAAAGGCAGAGGCATGGCTTTCATCAGCAATTTCATTGAAAGCATCGACTTCAGGAAAATCATTCAGGGCATCAATATCCGGATACCCCCCACCGCAGTGGTCGGTGTAAACGAATTTGACCGTTTTCTGGAATTTAACAACCTCTACGGAAATATTTACAGCAGCAACGACTATCACCATATCCGCAACCAGTTCATGGAAGCGCAGTTTGATGAGCCGATGAACGATATGCTCCTGAGTTATTTGAAGGTCATGAAGAAGCCTCTCGCGATCCGTTCTTCCGGACTTTTCGAAGACTCTCTTCTTCAACCTTTTGCAGGTGTTTATGCCACCTATCTCATTCCCAACAACCACCCCGACCTTCAGGTACGCTTCACTCAACTGGTCACAGCCATCAAGCTGGTTTATGCCAGCATCTTCACGGAATCGGCACAGATGTATTTTGAAGCAATCAATTACAAGATTGAAGAGGAAAAGATGGCCGTGATCATCCAGGAAGTGGTAGGAGACGAATACAACGGCAAATTCTACCCTCATATCTCAGGAGTTGCTCACTCCTACAATTACTATCCGGTGGCTTACATGGAACCTGACGATGGAGTTTCCGTCACGGCAGTAGGTTTGGGTATGTATGTAGCCGGTGGGGAAAGTGCTTTCCGTTTCTGTCCCAAATACCCGTCTATCAACAGTGTCTCCCTCAAAGACCAGATCAGGGAATCACAACGTCATTTTTATGCCATCGACATGCACCGGACCACCTTCGACCTTGTGGAACAGGGCGAGGAAGCCGCAATCAGGAGGTTCCGGATCAAAGAAGCCGAATCAGACGGAACCCTTGAAATGTGTGTCTCAACCTACAACATGGAAAGCGACTATCTGGCTCCTGGCATGACCTTCCCCGGACCAAGGGTGGTAGATTTCAGCAACATCTTAAAATACAACGCTTTACCTCTTGCAGACACGCTCAATGTTTTGCTCCGGCTGTTCAGGGAAGCCATGGGATCGCCCGTGGAAATGGAATATGCCATCGACCTTAAACCCGGTGACAACCAATTGCCTACCTTTTACATACTCCAGATAAAACCCCTTATCAGGTCGGAAGAACAGATTGAGATTGATCCCGATATCCATAAAAAAAACCACCTCCTGATGTATGCAGAAAAAGGGATGGGAAATGGGATCATCAAAAATCTCCGCGATGTGGTTTACGTGGAACCACATCATTTCAGTTCAATCCTCACCCAGGAAATTGCCAGGGAAGTCAATGAATACAACAGATATTTTGAAGAAACCCAGACAGAATATATCCTGATCGGACCTGGCCGTTGGGGGACAAACGATCATTTTACAGGAATCCCCGTGTGCTGGGCCGCAATTTCAAAGGCAAGGGTCATCGTGGAAATCGGCTTGCCGAATTTTCCGCTGGACGGAAGTCTGGGATCTCACTTTTTTCACAATGTCACCTCCATGAATGTGGGATATTTTTCGATTCCCCACAACTCCCCGAATTCCTTCATTCACCTCGACATCCTTGAAAAGCAGGAGGTGGTCAGGAGTGCAGGGTACATCCGCCATGTCAGATTTGCCGATCCGCTGACGGTGATGATGGACGGACGCAGCCGCCAGGCCCTCATCAGAATGGAAAACGGGGAAAGTTGAGACGGAGGGACTGAGGGACGGGAAGACTGGGAGACTCAGGGAATGAGAGACTCAGGGAATGAGAGACTCAGGGAAGGGTGACATTCAATGGTCATTCGAATGACGCCACAGGCCAATGACTATTAAATGACGCCGCAGGCCAATGACAACAGAATGACGCGTGCAGCGCAAATGACCGGATCACAGGATCACAGGATTACCGAATCACAGGATCACAGGATCACAGAATCACCGGATCACATTTTCATTCCAGATTTGGTACGACCGCTCCGCCTGAAGCACCAGCATCTCATACCCGTTTTTCACCGCCGCCCCTTTTTCGCGCCCCATTGACAGGAACTTTGTTTCTTCGGGATTGTATACCAGGTCAAAGAGCAGGTGACGCGGCGTAAGCATTTCGTATGGGACAGGAGGAAAAGTCTCCATATGAGGATAGGTCCCCAGCGGCGTGGTATTCACGACAACGGGATAACGCTCCATCACTTCCCTGGTAAGCTGACCGTAATCCAGGGTATTTGAGTCAGCGGGATTTCTCGACACCAGCAACCAGTTGATTCCCAGCTTGTCAAGCGCGTAGCGTACCGCTTTTGAGGCACCACCGCTGCCCAGAACGAGCGCCCCCGTATGGAAGGAGGAAAGCAAGGGAACCAGGCTCCTGGAAAACCCGTGAACATCGGTATTGAAACCCTCCAGTAAAACCAGTTTTCCTTGCCTTATAAGCCGGATGGTGTTCACCGCACCGATCTCACGGGCCTCA
This sequence comes from uncultured Prolixibacteraceae bacterium, assembly GCA_964472165.1. Lineage (GTDB taxonomy): Bacteria > Bacteroidota > Bacteroidia > Bacteroidales > Prolixibacteraceae > UBA1413. The sequence goes on from CAYYJE010000124.1 coordinate 3,103, forward strand.
GCATCCACACGGGCAAGGAGCGGGATAACCTTTTCCTTGTAGGGAATTGTCACATTCAATCCTGCCAGTCCGGGATTATCTGCCAGTACTTCCGGCAACCTGCCTAAGTCCGGAAGTTCGAAATTGAGGTACCGCTCTTCCTTTTGTTCCTTGAGGAATTTCTCGGTAAAGTAGCGTCCCGAGAAGGAGTGTTCCAGGGGATAACCTATCAGTCCGTAGGTTCTCATCCCGGCTATTTGAGGGGAGTATACGACTTGATCAGCCGCTTCACAAAATCGTTCTGGGCTGCTTTTGGATAAACCCTGAAAAGGTCGCTGTGGCGGTTAAAATCAAGCTTCAGGGCTGTTTCAAGCTGAACGGCAGCCTCTTTTTCATCATTGGCCTCGATCAGGTATGCAGCCAGATGGTATTTGATGACAGCATCCTTGTTGTTGTGCCTTATCCCCTTCCGGAGAATGGTGATGGCCTCTTTGACATTTCCCTGTGAATGTTGGTATTCCGCATAAAAGATCCAGATTTCAGGATTTCCGGGATTCAACACGGCCGCACGTTTAAAGGCACTCACTGCTTCGCTGCGGCGACTGGCATCAGCCAGCACCCTGGCATAGGTAAACCAGTAATCAGGAGTTTCGTCTTCAATGACTATCGCATTCCAGATGAAGGTAAGGCTCTCCTCATATTTCCGGTTAACCCAGAAAATTATCCCCTTCGAAAACAGCGCAATATCATTTTCCGGATTGAGATCAAGTGCCTTATTGTAGTACCTCTCTGCCATCTTGTATCGTCCCTGGTTCAGATAGCATTCACCCATGTAACACCAGGCATCGTCATTGGAAGGATCCGATTTCAGGTATTCACGGTATACTTCCACTGCTTCCCTGTAACGTTCCATATTGGCCAGAGAATTGGCCTTGTTGAACAACGCATGGTGGAAATTGCTGTTTAATGCCAGTGTAAAATCATAGGCCTCCAGCGCCTTTTCAAACTCCCCTGTCCGGTTGTAAGCGATGCCCAGGTTAAACCAGACCGCGGGATTAAAAGCGTCCAGATCGAGGTAGAGGTTGTAATAATAAATGCTCTTCGCGGGAAATCCCAGTTGGTCGTTGAAATAACCCAGGTCGTTCAGCAGGGGTTCATTTTCCGGATTCTCACGGAACGATTTCTCAAAGTAGCGGATGGCCGATTCCAGATTCCCAGCAGGCACATAGGCCGATCCGATATGATAATAAATCTCATCAAGGTCATCGCCGGCAAG
>CAYYJE010000124.1:4457-8558 GCA_964472165.1 uncultured Prolixibacteraceae bacterium
CGGAATTCCCCTTCCAGAACTGAACGCTTAAAACTATCATAAGCCTCCAGTGAGTCCTGATCCTCAAAAAAATCCCTGGCTTCGTCGCTCATAATCTCACCGAATAATCTGCAAATGTATAAAAAGCTTTTTAAAACCTCTTCTAATCTTTCATTGATGCTGTACCCTCAACAAATCGTTAACAGTTTTCACCGGATTAAAGGTCTCTACAGGAACTTCAACAAAAATCGTATTCCAGTCGCTCATGGCCCCATTCCATAATCCGGGCAATTCCTGGGCTTTGAGTTCCTTGCCATCCTTCGATTTCCGTGAGATGAAACCAGTTTCAGGATCCCGGAATTTCAGAAGGTCATATTTTTCACCCTTGTAATTTCTGAAAGCACAGACCAGGTCCACCGGATTGAAGTGAGTGGCATGTAGGGCAATTTTTTTCGTGACGGGATTGGCAAGATCAATCTGTACGCTTTCAGCGATCTGTAAAGAGACAGTGCCATCACGGTTGGCAGCCCAGAAAGGCCCGCCACCGGGTTCACCCTCATTTTTCACCATCCCGCAAACCCTTAACGGACGATTGAACTTCTCACGAAGATAGATTACAAGCTCCTCCTTTTCAGTATAATACTGTTCTCCGGGGGGCCGGGTATTGAGCGTATTCTCAAGAAAACTGGCGGCTTCTGCCAGATAACCGCTTTCGATGGAATGAGGAAACCGCTCATTCAGCATTTTCTGGTACCCGAAAATCTGCTCCTGGTACTTGAGCAAGAGCCCGGCAAGAACCATCTTGTAAGTAAAGGTCGGCTGTTTGTATTTGTCGGGAACCACATTGTCGATGTTCTTGACAAATACCAGGTCGGCATCAAGATCATTCATGTTTTCGAGGAGGGCGCCATGACCTCCCGGACGGAACAAAAGTGAGCCGTCGGTTTCACGAAATGGCTCATTGTTCAAATCCACAGCAATCGTATCGGTAGATGGCTTTTGCCGGCTGAAAGTCACCTCAAAAGTGATGCCCGACTCACTTTCATATTTTTCCTTCACCTCGCCGAAAAGAACCTTGAAAGCATCCTCGTGTTCCGGAGAAACCGTGAAATGAAGCCTTACCACGTTTTGCCCATCCCGGGCATAATGCGTACCTTCCACCAGATGTTCCTCAAAGGGGGTTCTGCAAAAACCATCATATGCATGAAAGAGGAGGAGTCCCTTGGGTAAATTCCCATAATTGAGTCCTTTAGGGGTGAGCAGGAAATCCAAGAGGTTATATAAATCCGGGTCCTTTCCTGCACTCCTGACCGCCGTTTTCAATTCTTCCGAAAATGCAAAATCATCCAGTCTTTCCAAAAATTCACGGGTGTCCTTATTCCCTTCCAGAACCTGATCCTCACTTTTTCCGGCATTCAGTTCATCAAGTGCAGAAAAAAGAGATTTGAACATTCTGCTGGCAGCTCCCGAGGCAGGCACAAATTTCATGATTTGGATTCCCGAAGCCGCTTTTTCAAGAAAAAGCTGTACCAGCGACCTGATCTCCTGTTCGGATACCTGTTCAATTCCGTTTCCCGGTGAAGCTGCCTCAACCACCGGAAGCCAGGGAAATCCTTTTTTAAAGTGAGCGATCTGTTGGGCTACCTCTTCCGGATTACTTCCACGGCTTTTTATCTGTTGGATATCTTTTTCACTAAACATAAGTAAATATTTTACTTTTAAAAATAGTGAATTTCCCGATTTATCTGACCCTATCTGCCAAAATCACAGAAAAGTTTTCATCAGTTTTTTCAACAACAAAAAAGCGGCAGAGTGACAGCCATTTTCTAACTTTGGCGCCGTCAGTAACGGAAAGGAAATGGAAGAATCTTCATGGGGTCACCCCGGACGATATCACAATTTTCAGCTGTTTTTCAGAAAACTCTTTAACGGGGAGAAGGTACAGAAAATCAGTCTGGAAACTGGTATGACCTGTCCAAACCGCGACGGTACGCGGGGGAAAGGAGGATGTACCTATTGCAACAATGAAGCGTTCACCCCACCCGTTGCAGGGTCACAAAAAAGTATAGCCTGCCAGATGGAGGAAGGGATCCGCTTTTTCTCCCGCAAATACCAGGGAATGAAGTTTCTGGCTTATTTTCAATCCTACAGCAACACCTATGCTCCACTGCCCGTTCTGAAGCGGTTGTATGAAGAAGCCCTGTCATACCCCGGTGTGGCGGGACTGGTGATTGCGACGCGGCCCGACTGTCTGGATGCGGAAATCCTGGATTATCTGGCGGAACTTTCCGGAAAAACCTACCTGATGCTTGAAGTGGGACTGGAGTCCCATCTCGATGCCACACTGGAGCGGATCAACCGGGGTCACACCTTTTCAGAATCGGTATCAGCGCTGGAAGCGGCCGCACTGAGAGGAATCCGGACCACCGCACATATGATACTGGGATTGCCGGGGGAAACGCATAACGATTGGCTGGAACAGGCCATGGTCGTTTCCCGTTTGCCTGTTGACAACCTGAAACTTCATCAGATGCAGATCCACAAGGGGACGGTAATGGCTTCTCAATACCGGAAAGATCCTTCGCAGTTCAGGCTATTCACCGCGGAAGAATATGCCTCGCTGTTGGTGGAGTATCTGGAATTGCTGAATCCCAGGATCACGGTGGAGCGATTCACCAGCCAGGCCCCGGCGGATCTCCTGATCGCCCCCTCCTGGGGAATCAAGAATTACGAATTTACGGCCATTGTTGAAAAACTGCTGGAACAGCGCGATAGCTGGCAAGGAAAAGAAATATCAGATGGTCAGAATATCAGAGGATTAGAATAAGCCACTGATCTAAATCTTAACCTTGACCATAACCTGCCGGAGTGTAACGACGGCTCTTGACCTTGACCTTGACCTTGACCTTGACCTCAACCTTTGTATTTTGTGATTCGCTCAAAGGCCAGCCGGGCGCTGATGATGGCCATGGGTAGGCCTGCACCGGGGATGGTGGATGCCCCCACATAAAACATATTCCGGAACTCCTCATCGTAATTTTTCGGCCGCAATCCGCCAATCTGCCAGAGGTTGTGCGACAATCCCAGTCCGCTGCCGCGGTGCAGGTTAAACTGCGCCTGCCAGTCCTCTGGGGTATAAATGGTTTTGGTCACGATATCAGGCACAAGATCCCTCCCGATTCGTTTGCCGAAATCGGTGATAATGCTCATGGCGACCTCCTCCTTGTCTGACCAGTCGGGTTTGTAGCGCAGGTCGGGCACCGGACAGACGAAGAAGAGACTTTCGCACCCTTCCGGCGCACAGGTTTCGTTGTGTTTGGAGATCAGGTTGACGTAATAATAGGGTTTTTCGAGTGAATCGGGGTTCTTGAGCACCTCCCGGGCATAATCGTCGAAGTTGTCGCCCAGGAAGTAGTTGTGGTGATTCACCTCCGGAAGCTTTCCTTTGACACCCACGTAAATGGTCAGGTACCCCATGGTCCACTCCATTTTATCCAACTTTTCCGGGGAGAAAGCCTTGCGTTTCAGCACGGTGCCCCGGAAGACCGCTGCATCGGCATTGATCAGAAAAATATCGGCGGCATGGCGTATGCCCCGCTGGTCGACCAATGCCTGCATCTTCCCGTCCCGGCCTTCAAAGCCTGTGATCTCCGTATTGCAGTTGATTGTCACATGTTCCTTTTCCAGTTCCCTGACCAGCCCTTCCACGATGCCATACATGCCGCCTTCCACATTGTAGTAGCCGTCGTGACGGAATTCGGTATAGGAAAGCAGCGTATAGACCGAGGAGGTGTCGAAGGGTGTGCGGCCAAGGAAAAAAGCCACCAGGGAAATCATACGGCGGGCTTCCTTCGAGGTGAAATAGCGGTTCACCTGCTGGTTGAATTTCCGCAGAAGAATGGGCAGATGGACCGGATTCACCCGCACCAGGGCAAAAATGTAATCGAAGAGGGAGTCAAAATTTTGCTTGATGACCACATCGACGGTATCGTGGAACAACTTCCCGCATTTCTGAAGGTATCGTTCCATTTTATTTTCAAAGTCGGGCTCCACGCCTTCGAACTGTGCAGCCAGTTTTTTGATGTCCTTGTGGAGAAACCATGTTTTGGGACTGTCGCTGAA
>CAYYJE010000125.1:0-6885 GCA_964472165.1 uncultured Prolixibacteraceae bacterium
TGCGGGCCCTCCGGCAAAAGCTCTTTGGTGGCGAAAAGGAAAACTTTTCCATCGCACCTGAATGGCAGATGGAGGAATTCAGGGAAATGCTGCTCAGCGACGCCAACCTCGACCTGGATAAGTTGCTGAGTCTGGATCAGAAGAAGACACAGGCGTATCTTTCGGAAATGTCAGGTTTCAATGTGGCGAATATTGAGCTTCTTGCTCAAACGCTGGCTGAAATCGGATTTGATCACCATTCGGTGCCATTCCTCGAAAAGGCTTTACAGCTTTTTGAAATCTGCAACCTGCTTGACAGAACCTGGTCCCCCGAAAGGGAATCAAATATCCGAAGGATTAAAGAATTTCAGGGCTTGGCTTGATGCCACCTGAATTTGTGGAGCAGTCGATCATGAAATATAGGAAACAGCAAACCGATGGTGAAAAAGAGAGAGGACTTTGAACTGCCGCAGGCGGTTGAGGAGTGGGGATGGCGTTACCATCATTTGGGAATTCCCACAGAAGAATCGATGGCCGGCGAAAGATTCCTGCCCCTGTTCGGATTTTATGTGTCTGGTTTTGAAACCAGTCCGTTCGGCATTGAATGGATGCGTTTCGACAAGGAGAGCCCTATCCATGAACTCATCCAGCGGATCCCGCATATTGCTTTTGAGGTGGACGATCTGGACCAGGAACTGGCGTGCCGGGGACTCGAGATTCTCACCCCTCCCAATTCCCCCGGAGAGGGAACCCGGGTCGCAATGGTCCTTCACAACGGGGCACCCGTGGAACTGATCGAATTCAAACGGAATCAAAAAATTACCATCAGAGAGCTTGACCCCGGCGAAGCCCCTTCCCTCGAAGATTTCATGTTCGATGCCATTTTTATTCCTGAAGGGGTGGAAAGGCCCGCCAGGGAGATCATCTATCTTCCGGAGCTGGCCTGTTACTTCCGTGATTTCGGGAGGGAACACGACCACTGTTTGGTAGCCACTATTAAAGGTGAGCTTTTGGGAGCCGTATGGACCCGTTTATTCCCCGAAACCAGGAGGGGATATGGCTTTGTCGATGCTCACACCCCTGAGCTGAGCATGTCAGTGAAATCCTCCTTTAGGCACAGGGGCATCGGAACCCGGTTGATGACGGCCCTGCTGGAAAGGCTGCAACAGAAAGGCTATAAACAGGTCTCACTCAGCGTCGATGAAGCCAATTACGCTTTCCGGATGTATGAAAAAGCAGGTTTCGTGACCGTGGCTTCCGACGGAATTTCAGCCACCATGGTGAAAAAACTGGCAGATTAAGTGAATGGAGATTTTTGCGTTGGCTCCATCATTGGAATTAGTGCGAAATCAGACTGATCAAAATAGAAAAGAGGCTGAATCAATCTTGAAACAGTCTCTTTTTTCTTTTCAGGCACCTTTAACAGGCTATATATCAGGATCCCTTCTGCAGGGAACGGATGATTCTCCCCTTACTGGATGCTGATCTCTTTGGTGATCTTTTCCACCACCTGCTCTTTCTTCGGAATCACGATCCCCAGGATTCCGTTCTCTGCCGTCGCTGAAATCTTGTCGGTGTCGACATGCTTCGGAAGAACGAACCTTCTCTCGAAACCTGCAGTGGTGAACTCGCGGCGGACATATTTACCCTCTTCTTCCCCGCTCTTCTTCTCCGATTTGATGGTCAGCACATTCTTCTCAAGGCTGATCTTGATCTCTTCGCGCGAAAAACCCGGAACCGACAAGTCAATCCTGAATTCTCCTTCACCTTCGGAAACATTGGCGGCAACACATCCGCAGGCACATTTCTCACTGACATTGTTGTTGGCTAAAACGTTGAGCATTTCGTCCAGCATGCTGGTGCGGACCGGGTCGTTGTAAAATCTGAGTGCAGTCATTTTATTACCTCCTTATTTTAATTGTTTTTATATTTTTAATTATCGCTTATGACCCTCTCCCATCAACTGCCGTTCCAAAGGATAAAAAGCTCCCCTTCTCTGTCTAATTGGATGTTTCGGGGTGCCATATTGTCGGTTTTAGTAGATTGGTAGCGCCATAATGGCATTCAGGTCAGTTACTTAGCATTATTACGAAGTGTTGTCCCCTCCGGGTCAGGTTCTCCGGTTACCCTGAAGATCCCTCTCCGGAAGCGTCGAAAAGGAGCCTAACCGCTATTTTGCTATATTTGCAGAAAAGTGCACCGATGCGTATTGACATAATCACGGTATTGCCTGAAATGCTGGAAGGCCCTCTGGGATGCTCCATCGTAAAACGGGCGCGCGACAAGCAACTCGTGGAGATTGTGATCCACAACCTGAGGGATTTTAGCACCGATAAGCACCGAAAGGTTGATGATTACTCTTACAGCAAGGGTGCAGGCATGGTCATGACCATTCAGCCGGTGGAGGCGGCGATCACTTTCCTGAAGAGCCAGCGGGAGTATGACGAGGTCATTTACACCTCTCCCGACGGGATCCTCTTCAACCAGAAGGAGGCCAACAACCTGTCAATGAAGAAAAACCTGATCATCCTCTGCGGACATTACAAGGGGATCGACCACCGCATAAGGGAGAACCTGGTGACCCGGGAGATTTCCATCGGGGATTATGTCCTCACGGGCGGCGAACTGGCCGCAGCGGTAATCACCGACAGCATCGTCAGGCTCCTTCCGGGGGCCATTTCCGACGAGACCTCCGCCCTCTCCGACTCCTTCCAGGACAACCTGCTGAGTCCCCCTGTCTATACCCGTCCGGCCGAATACAACGGCTGGAAGGTTCCCGAAATCCTTCTGGGCGGAAACGAAAAGTTGATCGACGAATGGAAGCACCAGCAGTCCCTGGACCGTACGCGCCTCCTCAGACCTGACCTCTACAGGAAATACACGGAAGAATCGGAATAAATAAGTTTCTCCCCTGATCTATGATTTCCGGTATAAAAGTTGTTGAAAAATGATCAAACTTAATGAGGTCTGAAGACGTTATTACTGGAAATTGAGAGGTTGGCATAAAGACAAGTCAGATGGCAAACAGCAGAGAAATCGGGAACGCAAACAACGGAAATTTGGTGCAGACGGGGTTCATCATGGAGGAAAGATCGTACCCCACGGTTATGCAGGCCATACATCTGGTGGTCCTTTACATATTTATCCAGGCCCTGGTCGATTTTCCGCTGGCCATGATCGATTACTTTAAGGATACAGAATACCTCTATCATCCCGTCAAAAAGGTTCTTTTAGGTGTCGGATCTGTGGTCTTTATACTGTGGTATGGTTTCCGCAAAACCGGCAATCCCTTTTCCGAAGTCTTTCCTGGCCGTCGCTTCAGTCCGTGGCTCCTGCCCCTGCTGATTCTCTTTTTCCTGGGAATTCAGCAGTGGCTCACCGTGGTCAATGCCGGCGTGGAAAAGTTAATACCCGCCCCCGTGTGGTTCTGGGAGATGTTCAGCAAAATTTTCGAAAACGATTTTGGTTTCTGGGGTGCTTTCATGAAGGTCGTGATACTGGCTCCCGTTGTCGAAGAGCTGATTTTCAGGGGTGTGATCATGCACGGACTCATGAGAAACTACCGCCCGGGAAAGGCCATCTTTTTTTCGGGACTTTTGTTTGCCCTCTTCCATTTGAATCCATGGCAGTTCCCGGCGACATTTGTGCTCGGACTCATTTTGGGGTGGCTGATGATACGCACCCGGAATATATACCTTTGCATTGCCGGTCATGCCATCAACAACCTGCTGGTTTTACTGACCATCACTTTCCATAAAGAGATCGAGGCATCATTTTTCGGTGCGCTGAGTACCCTGAACATACTGTCCGTCAGTACACTGCTGGTCATGTTGGCAGTTGCCGGAATGGTTCTGGTGACGCGGAAACAAGGTCAAGGTCAAGGTCAAGGTCAAGGTTGAGCGCCGTAGGGTGGTTGATGTCGTTGATATGAGGCCATTTATATAGCGCCGTAGGCGTTAAAGTATGGGAGTAAAAGGCGATATGCCCCACCTTCCTCCCCCTCGTTGCAAATACGGAGGTTATTATATTTTTGTGGATAATAAACGCTATTTATGGACTATTTTTTGATTGGTTTGGGGATACTGCTGCTTCTGGCGGGAATCATGGGATGTGTGCTGCCGGCGCTTCCGGGACCCCCGCTGAGTTATGCCGCACTTCTGGCCCTGCACTTCACGGCAAGTCATCAGCTTTCACCAAAGGTTTTGATTATTTGGGCCATCGTTGTGGTTGTTATCACCCTGCTTGATTATATGGTACCGGTTTGGGGAGCCAAAAAATTCGGGGCGAGCAAACGGGGAGTTTGGGGAAGCATCATCGGGTTGCTCCTCGGATTCTTCATCTTTCCTCCTTTTGGGATTATTGTAGGGCCGTTTGCCGGAGCAGTAATCGGGGAACTTACCTCGGGTAAGAAATCAGGCGACGCCATGTATGCCGGATTCGGCTCTTTCGCCGGCTTTATGACCGGTGTCCTGCTCAAGCTGATCGCCTCGGGCTGGATGACCTGGATCTTTATCAAAAATCTGATTTGACGCTTAAGATTACAGACTAAAAGATATTAGATTACAGACTAAAAGATTTTAGAAAGCAGACATTTAACCAGTTTCTACTTGAAAATTCATATAATCCCAACATTCTGATATTCTGATATTCTGACCTTCTAACCTTCTAATCTTCTGGCCTTCCTGCCTTCCTCCTATCCTCCTATCCTCCCGACTTTTTTACCTTGTAGCCGCTCTGCTGCAGGAGTTCCATAACCCGGACCACGAATTCGCCCTGGATGATGATTTCTCCCTCCTTGGCGGAGCCTCCAACTCCCAGTTTGGTCTTCAGCCACCGGGCCAGCTCCTGAAGGGCACCATCACTCCCCTGAAATCCCGTGATCAGCGTCACCGATTTTCCCTTTCGCTGCTTTTTGTCCAGCCGCACACGCAGGTCCTGCTTTTCAGGAGGAAGGTTCGCGGCCGTTCCTTCCTCTTCCTTTTCAAAACTAAATTCCGGATTGGTACTGTATACCACTCCCAGTCTCTCTTTCCAGTCCGACGCCATACTTAAAAAGTCTTTAATCCTTAGTCTTTAATCTTGAGTCCACTCCGAAAAGTTGATAAATTGTTTTATTTTGTCTGTCATTAATGAAAAATCAAATCTGCGTATGCTAACCGATCAGGTCACGGATCACTTCACTGGCGATGAAACAGCCAAAAATGGGAGGCATATAGCTGATGGTCCCCACGGTGGAGTTCTTGTTAACTCCCTCTTCCAGGCGGATAGCCTCAGCAGGCACCTCCTCGGGTGACCAGACCGCCTTGACGCCCTTGAAAATGCCCAGCCGGTGGAGGCGTTTGCGCACCATCCGCGCCAGCTTGCAATCGCGGGTTTTCGAAATGTCACCCACCGCCACCTGCGAAGGATCCATTTTCCCTCCGGAACCCATCGAGGAGATCACCCGGTATCCCAGTTGCACGGCGTGGTATATCAGGAAGGTCTTCGGGGATAGGGTATCGATACAGTCGACCACATAGTCGAAGGGGGCGCTTTGGAGCACTTCGGTGGTGCGTTCATCGCGGAGGTACTCATTCACCAGGGTAAGGCGCAGTTCCGGATTGATGGCGAGGAGCCGGGCGGCCATCACTTCGGTCTTGGGCTGGCCAATGGTGGAGGTCAAAGCCACAAGCTGACGGTTGAGGTTGCTCTTCTCGATGACATCGCCATCGACGATGGTGAGGGCTCCCACTCCGGCACGACACAGCATTTCGGCGGCATAAGCCCCAACGCCACCGAGTCCGACCACCAAGACATGGGCTGCAGAGAGGGTCGCAGCACTGGCATCCCCTATCAGCAACCTGGTTCTTTCATCCCAATTCATTGCCTTATAAAAACCTTCCGGAAATTCCACATAATCTGTTCTTTCAGCTCCTCTTCCCCAATGCCCCTGATCTGCGCATATCTTCCGTAAACATCGCCCACCGGTTTTTTCCACTCATCGGTCTCAAAAAAGAGTTGCCCGGGTGGAATATTTCCAGCGATCTGCTGAGCCTCTTCCTCGTCGTGAAGAAACATTTTCCCCAAAGAGAAATAGAACCCCAGGGGAACCAGCTGACTGGTGACCATTCCATTTCCCTTGTACCCATGGAGAATCCAGGGAACCGTAGGTTTGAGCCTCCGCTTAAGGTGGGAAATCTCGTTATAGGATTTGACACAATGGATGATCACTGGCTTGTTGACATCTTCGGCAATGCGGCACTGGCTGATAAATACTTCAAGCTGAAGCTGGGACTCCGTATTGGCCAGTTTGTCGAGACCGCACTCCCCTATGGCGACCACCTCAGGTAAAAGCGCCCTTTTCTCCAATTCGGCGAACTGGGTTTTATGGTCGTGATTATTGGTGATGAACCAGGGATGGAGGCCCACGGAATAGAACCCTCCGGGAGGAAGTGCCGGCATCTCATCATCGGGAAAGAGATTTCTGACAAAGAGATCCCCTTCGATAGCGGGAATCTGGTGCGTGTGGATATCGATAAAAGGCATGATCAGCAATTAAGGGCAGGAAATGGCAGCTCAGACAAGGGTAAGTATGGTTTTCACCACATGGTCAGCACCTTCGTAAATCTGGTCGATGGTGGCATCGAGCATGTAGCAGGGAGTGGTGACGACCTTGGTGCGGCTGTCGACCGTGACTTCTCCGTGGGTCTTCATCTGATGGGTTCCCCCCATCTTTTCGATGGCAGCAGCAGTCTCCCTGTCGTTGCCGATGGTCACCGCCACATCACCCAGAATGCGGGTGATCACCACCGGGGCGATACACAGGGCTCCTATGGGTTTGCCGGCAGTTACCATGGCGTTCACAGCCTTATCGACATCGGGATGGACCGAACAGTTGGCACCCTTAAAGGCAAAATCAGAGAGATT
>CAYYJE010000125.1:6985-8557 GCA_964472165.1 uncultured Prolixibacteraceae bacterium
CGACATCGGGATGGACCGAACAGTTGGCACCCTTAAAGGCAAAATCAGAGAGATTCTTGGCCGCTCCGAATCCTCCCGGAAAAATAAGGGCATCATAATCTACAGCCTGGAACGAGGAGAGGGCGCGCACATTCCCCCTGGCGATACGCGCCGATTCCACCAGTACATTCCTGGTTTCGTTCATTTCCTCGCCCGTGAGATGGTTAATGACATGGGCCTGGTCGGTATCAGGGGCAAAACACTGGTAAAGGGCTCCGTTTTGGGAGATGGCCAGCAGCGTAAGCGCAGCCTCGTGGATCTCCGTCCCGTCGTATACACCGCATCCGGCGAGGACCACGGCAATTTTCTTCTTCATCGTATTCCTATTCAAAATCTGTTATAATGAGCAATCAAAAGTAGAAAACTTCCCGGAAGCAGCAAAATAAACCATCTCCCGGGTGATATCCGTATGTTGCGATACCGCCCCGAAGTATCAAGGGCCAGAGTTATTTTTACGCTGAAATCTATGGCATCCTTCCGCATGCTGGTACCTCGACTTGGTGACCATGCTTTGCGCCACCATCAGTTACACACAAGTTGTTGATATTGTTAATTCCAATTCAGGGAAGAATCACATGAGATGACGAATGATAACTAATTCACGATCAGGCTACTGTTCCTCCCGTTTTGACCAGCAAAGCCCTGACGAACAGAATAGTGACGACCATTGCCGCCAGGGCGGCAGCGATGACGATGGAGCGGTAATCGCCTTGCCGCTTAATGATGATCCCCGCAAATGCCCAGATCACTGCCAGTCCGGCCCAGGGATTGTTCAGCCTGAGCATCACCAGTGCCGTGATCACCATTCCGGCGGCAATCAGCACAATCGTCCACACTTCCGCGGAAATGCCCCATCCGCTCCAGTTAACGTGGACCAACAGGGCAGTAATATTGGCAATCGTGGCAATGCAGATCCACCCCAGGTAAACCCCGAAAGCGGCTTTGATGATCACCGGTCCGGTCTCTTTTAACTGAAAGTTGAGCCAGACCAGCGAGACCAGCAATCCCAGCATGACCATCACCGAGAGGGAGACCTTGCCGTAGTGCCAGAAAACGATCCACAAGCCGTTGAACAGGCAGGTGGCGGCAAACAACCACCCGATGTGGGTCACGGCCTGCTGTCCGGAAGGCAAAAACTGCAGAATGCAAAAAATCAACAGCATCAGGTATATCACTCCCCAAATGGAAAAGGTGATGCCCGCCGGAACAAACAGGTTCGGAAACATGCCGGAAAGTTCGCCGGTGGTCTTGCCGTTCAGCGGAAGCGCATTGGCCAGGTAGTTCATGACTACCATAAGGGCAAAAAAGAGCAGGTTGATATACTTCATTTTCTTTAGATTTTATTTTAATTGGTTGAAAAGCTCTTCTCAAATATAGCCAGAATTCTGCAAAATCTGAATTATTGGTTCAATCCCCTGTACAGATAAAGGTTCTTCGGATAAAGTGGAGCAAATGGGGGAAAGTGGTTCTACTTCTGTGGAAAATGTTGCAGAAAATCACGGCAGTTCAGCACCGGAACACTGCTGAACCAGA
>CAYYJE010000126.1:0-8423 GCA_964472165.1 uncultured Prolixibacteraceae bacterium
ATCACTCCTGCCAGGTTTTGTGGTTTCGTGAGTCCGTAAAAGAGCACGAAAATTCCACCCAGACTGTGACCCATAAGAAACACCGGGAGATTCGGATACTTTTCCCGTGCAGTGCCAATGTATTGGTCTATATCACTGATGATCGTCCCCGAAGAAGCAAGATGCCCTTTAATCCCTTCAGAACGGCCGTGCCCCCGCATATCAGGGGCCCAAAAGACCATTCCCTCATTACAGAAAGCCTCCGCCACATGACCATAGCGGCCACCATGCTCCCCTATGCCATGCACCAGACAAACCACACCACGGAGCGTTACTCCCTGCGGCTCCCACCCCCGGGCATAAATGGCAAGACCATCCTTTGTTTTCCACCCGGTCTCAAAATGAACAATTTCCATCTGTTCGAACAATTAAGGATCCCCACAAATATAATCATTAAGAAGTTATCTTTGCACTTTACCAATCCGGCACAAATGGAATCCGAGAGAATGCCTGTCGCCCTGGGCACCGAAAGCATTGGCAAGTTGCTGTTGCAATATGCCATTCCTTCGGTGATCGCCATGACTGCTTCGTCAATTTATCATATCACAGCCAGTGCTTTCATTGGCCAGGGAGTAGGCCCTTTAGCCATCTCAGGGCTTGCCATTACTTTTCCTCTGATTAACCTTGCTGCGGCATTCGGTTCACTGGTGGGAGTCGGGGCTGCCACCCTGATGTCGCTGAGACTGGGGCAAAAAGATTATGGCTCGGCAAACCATATCCTGGGAAATGTATTCATGCTTAACCTGATTTTCGGATTAAGCTACACCCTGGTGATCATGCTTTTTCTCGATCCCATCCTTTATTTCTTCGGGGCAAGTCCCGAAACGATTCCCTATGCCCGTGATTATATGGTGGTAATTACGATAGGAAACGTGGTTACCCACCTCTACTTTGGACTTAACGCGCTGTTGCGGGCAACCGGGAACCCCAGCAAATCAATGCTGGCCACCGTATATTCAGTAATTATTAACATAGTTTTAACTCCCCTCTTTATCTATGGATTGAATTGGGGAATAAAGGGTGCGGCACTCGCCACAGTGATCGCTCAAACAACCATGCTGATCTGGCAAATCAGGTTTTTCAGCGACAGGAAGAGTTCTATCCGGCTGCAACGGGGTATCTTTGGATTGAAAAAACAAATCGTGATGGATTCCCTCTCCATTGGGATGGCTCCATTCCTGATGAACGCCGCGGCAAGTGTCATCGTGATTGTCATCAACCGCAGCCTGATCAAATATGGGGGTGACCTGGCAGTAGGGGCATACGGGATCATTAACCGGGTGGCAGCACTGTTTGCCATGGTGGTTTTTGGCCTGAACCAGGGCATGCAACCCATTGCAGGATACAATTTCGGAGCCCGCCAGTACCGCAGGGTAACCAGTGTGCTCAAAATGACCATCGCACTGGCTACCATCGTGATGACAATCGGCTTCCTGACCGCTGAACTTTTCCCCTATGCCGTCTCCTCCCTGTTTACCCGTGACCAGGGACTGTCAGATATCGTGGTGCCGGGACTTCGAATCGTGATGATCTCAGCCCCGATTGCCGGATTCCAAATGGTGACATCCAACTTTTTCCAGAGTATAGGCTTGGCCAGGAAAGCCATATACCTTAGCCTTACACGGCAAATAATCTTTTTATTGCCCTGCCTTCTGATTCTCCCAACCCTCTTCGGAGTGAACGGAGTCTGGTACAGCATGCCCGCAGCCGACATCCTGTCGGCTACCAATGCAGCCGTACTCCTGGGAATGCAGTTCCGGAAATTCAACAAAATCATTGATTCAGAAACCACTCATTCATAGACCATGTCAAAGAAATTCACCATAACAATCGGACGCCAGTTGGGAAGCGGGGGAAGGGAAATTGGCAGAACAATGGCTACACGGCTGGGAATCTCCTATTACGACAAGGAACTGCTGCAGATCGCCTCACGGGAAAGCGGCCTGGGTAAAGAATTCTTCGAAGATATGGATGAGAAAAAAAGCCACAGCATCTTCGGGGGTGTCTTTGACGTGCGGAATATGGTCACGGAAGGACACTTCTCAGGGGCTTACCTGAGTAATGAAACTCTTTTTAAAATACAGAGCGACGTGATCAGAAACCTGGCGGAAAAGGAATCAGGCCTCTTCCTTGGACGGTGCGCCGACTATGTCCTGAAAGACTTTCCGCAATGTCTGAACATCTTTGTCAGTGCCGACCTGAACGACCGGATCAAAAGAGTGGCTGAGCTTCAGCAAGTAACTGAAGGGAAAGCCCGCGATCTCATCGAAAAAACCGACAGGAAAAGAGCAGGCTATTACCGTTTCTTCAGCAATAAAATATGGGGCGCCGCCGAATCCTACCACCTCTGTATCAACAGCTCCGTTTTGGGAATACACGATACCGCAGAATTTCTTATCTGGTTCACTGAAAAAAGATTCGGACTTTAGCAAGCTGCTGACAGTCAAGAAGAAAAAAGTTTTCTGCAAAGGAATCCTAGCGGAATACACGGATCATCCCCGGTCCCGGATCCAGACAATTCCCGATATGAGAAGCCGAAGAAATGCCGGCCTCATGCAGTTCCCCGAGGATGGCCTCCCTTTCATTTTGCGGAACGGTAAACAACAATCCCCCGGAAGTCTGGGCATCACAAAGCATGATGCGGGTAATGGAGGAGAGTTGCGGGTCCCAGGTGATGTGTTTTGAGAAATGGTCCAGGTTATTATTTGACCCTCCGGGGATGACACCGGCGGCGGCCATGCTCATTGTCTGGCTGAAAAGAGGCACCCTGCCGGCAAACAGTTCCACATCCACCCGGCTTGCCAGGGAGACTTCGCTGAGATGCCCGGTCAGTCCAAATCCGGTGACATCGGTGCAGGCATTGATGGTATAACAGACCAGGACCTCCGCCGCCTTTTTGTTTAATTCCGACATGGAGCGGATCGCCTCTTGTGTGGTTTGTTCATCGGCCAGTCCGCGCTTGATGGCCGTAGCCAGGATGCCCGTACCGATGGGTTTTGTCAGGATAATGGCATCCCCGGGCCGGGCGGCTGAATTTGCCCAAATCCTATCGGGATGGACAACACCGCTGACCACCATTCCGAATTTGGGTTCCGGGTCATCAATGGTATGTCCGCCCAAAACCGGAATGCCGGCTTCCGTGGCTTTATCGGAAGCTCCCTGAAGAATCTCCTTCAACACCTCCATGGGTAGCCTGTTCGAGGGAAATCCGACAATATTCAGGGCAAAAATGGGTCTTGCCCCCATGGCATAAATGTCACTCAGGGCGTTGGCGGCGGCAATGGCCCCGAAATCGTATGGATTGTCCACGATGGGCGTAAAAAAATCGACAGTCTGGACCAGAGCGGTGGTATCATTGATCCGGTACACGGCGGCATCGTCAGAATGGCGCGTATCAATCAGAACATCAGGGTTGACTGTCACCGGGATATCTTTCAGGATTTTTTCAAGATCCTGGGGTCTCAACTTGCAGGCACACCCCAGTCCCTGGGTATAACTGGTAAGACGCACAGGGCCTGTTTGACCTGCGGGGGCTTCAGTTTGGGCAGCCTCTGCAGGCCGTAAACGTTTTACAATGCCCGTGATGACCCCGGTCGCCCTCCTGATTTCTTCTTCCGTGGTCTGACGCCCCACGGAAAACCGGATAGTACCCATGGCATACACGGATTCCAGCCCGATAGCGGTGAGTACCGGTGAAACATCCACAGCGCCGGCATGACAGGCCGCTCCCGCCGAGGCGGCAATGCCATTCAGTTCCATCTCATCCAGCAGGATGTTGGCCTCCACATGGGGAAAACTAATACTCAGCGTGTTGGGCAGACGCAGTTCTGGGTGACCGTTGAGCCTGACATCCGGGAATTCTTTCATCAGGCTTTCGTGAAGCAAATCCCTCATTCTTACAAAATGAATCCTGTTAAGCTCCAGGTCACGGCCTGCGATTTCACAGGCTTTTCCCAATCCCACAATTTCGACCACATTTTCCGTCCCGGCCCGTTTGTTTTGTTCATGGTCAGCACCGTGTATGAGTTTCTCCAAAACGATACCGTCCCTGATATAAAGGGCTCCTATGCCTTTGGGAGCGTACAGTTTATGACCTGCTATGGTCAACAGGTCCACCCCCATGTCCGCCACATCCACGGGGATTTTTCCAACCGACTGGGCGGCATCGGAATGAAAAGCCACCTTGTACCTGCGGGCTATGTCAGCCAATTCCCTGATGGGTTGAATGGTGCCGATTTCGTTGTTGGCATGCATTATGGATATCAGGATGGTCTGCGGGGTGATGGCCTTCTCCATTTCATCGGCATGGACCAGCCCGAATTCGTCAACCGGAAGGTAGGTTATGGTAAATCCTTTCCGCTCCATATATCTGCACACCTCCATGACCGCCGGATGCTCCACGGTGGTGGTGATGATGTGGTTCCCCAAGTGGACATGGGCAAAGGCATACCCCTTGATGGCGTAATTGTTTGATTCACTCCCTCCGCTGGTAAAGATCACCTCATCAGGGCGGCAATTGATCAATGCGGCCACCTGCCTGCGGGCATGTTCAACCGCCCTCCTGGCTTCGGAACCGAACCGGTGTGAGCTTGACGGATTTCCGAATACTTCTTTCAGAAAGGGTTGTATCGCGCCTGCCACTTCCCTGTCAACGGGAGTGGTGGCATTGTAATCGAGGTATATCTCCATCTGATCGCTGAAAGGGAGGTATAATTGCTATTGTATCGGATCTTTAACTGCTGAATCTTCATCAGATGGCTCAAACTCCAGCTCAATACCTCCTGTCCAGCCAGCAATCAGATTATAAATCAGACAGCTGATAGCGGTCATGACAAACCCCACGATCCCGTAAAAGAAAGGTAGAACAAAAAAGATCGCACTGCCAAACCCTGGAAAATTTCCCGGCATCAACCCGCTTTTCCCCATGATTGAGAAAATCAATCCCATGGGAATCATGAACATCAGCATAACACAGAATAAAATAATTGCTGCCACCCATGAGGTCTGCAGAACACTAAAACGCCTGATTCTTCTTTTCATAATAGTCTTATTTAGTTTCTTCAATAAAGATACGGGATTTTGGAACAGGTCAGTAGTTTCAGGCCTGAAAGGATCTTTATAAAACACAGAAACATCACATACCCTTTGGTCAGGTTAACTGAAGGTCAACCGGTGTGGGCTCCAGGCCTCTCATTGTCAGGGACAATGATACTCAGACTTTCAGTAATCCGCGGAATCCCCGGGAAGAATAGTAGGAAGGTGCACTGTTGTGATAGGTGAATACCTGACCGTACCGGGAATCGGCGAATAGGGCACCTCCAAGTTTTCTTATTTCAAAGGGTGTTTTCACCCAGCTCGAAGTTTTCTGGTCAAAGGTTCCCAGTTTTTGCAAATCATGGTATTGTTCCTCCGTTAAGATTTCGATACCCATGCCATCCGCCATATCAACAGCGTTATTTGCGGGTTTAAACTCTTTCCTTGATTCCTGTCCTTCCCTGTCGTAACAAACATTCCGGCGGCCTTTAGGACTTTCTGCCGAACAATCACAGAAAATAAATTCACCCGACGTGTGATCATAATCAATGACATCCGGCTCACCCCCGGTCCTTTCCATCTCAGAGAGGGACCATAGTTTTTCAGGCCTTGCTGCCAATCTGGCTTTTACCTTTTCCCATTCGAGTTCTCCATGGCGTTGCATGTTTTTCTCAAACCGGGTTTGAAGTATTTTGAGTAATTCCTCTTGCTGGTCTGGCGACAGTTCAATCTGATTTCCCATCATTCCTTTCTACTATCCGATAAAATTAACAAGAGTGTTCAATGTTTCATTCTGCACTACATGAATTTCATTGCTCATCCCATTTCAGTTGAACATCCGCTACTTTTTGATGTACTTCCCCGGCTAACACGGAAGTGAAGGCAGAGTCGTCAAGTAGCTCACAATGATGTTTTAAAAGCGTCCACAACTTTTTAACCGCCTCTTTACCTGCCTCATCGTATATTTCTGCCGATGCCTTGTGCCAACGGCACTGGTACCATCCGTAATTGTTCGGGTACTGCTGTCCTATTTCGTCGTAACGGTTTTCAAGATCCTGCAAAGTGGTAAATTTCAGAGATGATTTGTTGGTAATGGCCAATACCATTTCCGGGAAAGCAGTTAAAGGAGACAATTGTTCCGGTTCATTTTCTGCAATATAGGTATGCAGAAACAGATTCACAAACAATTCCTGCATCCATTTTCGCTGCATGACCAGACTATCCTGGAAGTGGTAGGCATGCCCCAGTTCATGGATGGCCAGAAGGTCAAAGAAAGGTTCCATGGACAGTTGCCCCTCCTTACTTTGATAGGTTTTTTTGACGAGGTCAGCTATTCCTTCCGGGACCAATTCCATCGGGGGAATAAAACTCTTCCAGAAATCGTTGTCCTCCGATGCCACAATGAGGGTTTTGTTGTCAGAATAGTGAGGCATCCCGTACACCGGGAAACTGGTGTATTTGCTCCAATCCTGCGGGGAAAGGACCAGCAGGGTCACTTCAGGCCGGAACCACAGAACAGGGTCGTAGAAAAGCATGACCTTGTCCATTTGGCCGGCGATGCGGGTAGCTTTACCCAGGGTCCCGTCACTGTAATATACCTTTGACTGATGGTTCGGCAGATGATTCAGCCCGCTGAACCTTTGGGCATATATCCCGGTTGGGATAAGAAAAACAAAGCTGATGACCAGCCATCTCTCCCATCTTATGATTATTCCGGGCCCGCTTAATACCCATTTTGTGAATTTACCCTCTGACGGGTTTTGTTCCGCGTTGTTCTTTGC
This sequence comes from uncultured Prolixibacteraceae bacterium, assembly GCA_964472165.1. Lineage (GTDB taxonomy): Bacteria > Bacteroidota > Bacteroidia > Bacteroidales > Prolixibacteraceae > UBA1413. The sequence goes on from CAYYJE010000126.1 coordinate 6,855, forward strand.
AGAAAAAAATGATTTTGTTTTCATACGCTTTGTATCGGCTTATTCATGCTTCTTACTCTAAAATCAAACAAGAGAGTCAGATTTATTTTACCAGGACAGAGGTCATCGTCAGAGAACCCGCAATAGCTTTGTCGTTGAAAACTTCAGTTTCGTCCTTAGTTTCCCGCAACGCCAATACGTATAATAAGGGGAGGTAATGCTCAGGCGTAGGAATCGCCAGGTTGAAAGCACTACCCTCTTCCTGATAACGAATCAGTTTTTTGATTTCGTTGTTTAAAATGTAATTTCTCATCTTTTCCTGCGCTTCCAGGGCCCAGTCATATCCAAACTCGTTGTGGATCCTGTCCCATGCTGCCCTTCTCAGATTATGGACCATATTTCCGCTGCCGATGATCAGAACGCCCTTATCCCTCAATGGGCGTAGCTGACATGCCAGATCGAAATGGCTTTGAGGACTCATCTCATCATTCAGACTCATTTGGATGACGGGCACATCCGCGTTGGGGAACAAGGGTTGCAGTACCGTCCAGGCTCCGTGGTCCAGTCCCCATTGGTAATCGAGTTGAATGTCGGTGGGATGCACAAGAAATTGGGTATGTCTGGCCAGCTCCGGACTTCCGGGGGCCGGGTATTGCATCTCAAACAATTTCCGGGGGAAACCACCAAAGTCGTGAATAGTAGGCGGTTTTTCCATTGCTGTAACATAGGTACCATTTGTTTCCCAATGGGCAGAAATACAAAGGATAGCCAACGGTTTTGAGATTTCCTTTCCAATACGGGTAAAGTTCTTGTAAAACTCATTCTCAATCAGCGCATTCATGGGATTCCCGTGACCCAGGAACATGACCGGCATCCTTTCTGTTTGCTGAAAACCGGCTATGATATTATTTAAGACATTAACTTCCATTGACAGCTCCGGTCATTTTTGAAACAAAGATTGGCACTTACAAAACAATACCATAACGTCTTTTTGTAATTATTTGTTCATGGGTTCACACCAAACCGGAAAGGACCATAAGGCTGTCGGACAATGTGAGGAACTATGTCTCTTGATATAGTTTTCCTAAAGCTGAAGCTTCCTCAGGATATCTGTTTGATGATCATCGCCAAGGATGAATGTATGCTTTCCAAACTCAGTGAATCCGGTTCATTTAGTGTGAGACGGCTTTCAGCCCGATAATCGAGCCGATTAAAGTTGCGAGGAAAAGGAGTCGCAAAAAAGTGGCCGGTTCACGAAACACAAAAATACCCACCAGGGCAGTTCCGATAGCCCCAATGCCTGTCCAAACGGCATACGCAGTCCCGATAGGGAGGGTTTGGGTCGCTTTTACCAGCAAAACCATGCTGATGACAAGGGATACCAGAAAACCAGCGTACCACAGGATCATTTCAGTTCCGGCGGTTTCTTTTGCTTTTCCCAGACAGGACGCAAAGGCCACCTCAAAGAGTCCGGCCAGAATTAGAATAAACCAGTTCATGCTGCCACTAATTCTCTTCTTTTTAAATTCATTACGGATTGTTAAATATCAATCCTATTTTTTCTTTGTAATCAAATTAAAAAGAAACAAT
>CAYYJE010000127.1:0-8399 GCA_964472165.1 uncultured Prolixibacteraceae bacterium
TCGCCCCCTGCATAGAAGGAAAACAGGAATTTGCCGGGCGAATCGAAGCGGTTTAGCAGTAGGCCTTGTTCATCATACTGAAAAAGGTTGGAATAACCCTGAAAAAAAATGCCCTGAGGGGTAACGAAAATTCTCCAGATGTCACCCATGTCGGCGGGATCTCCGGTAAGTTTTTGCCGGTAGGAGGTAAAGACGAGTTTCCCGGTGGGATCCGGAGCGGCACGTCCGAATTCGTTGTACATGCCGACATAGAGGTTTCCTTTCAGGTCTGAAGCCACTGACCGGGTGTTGGCGGGTTCGGCAAACTGGAAAAGCTCCCAGGTGGTGCCATCGTACTCCAGGACCCCGTCGTTGTTGGCAAAGTACATAAATCCCCTGTGGTCGTGCGTGATGGCCCAGTTCTGGGTGGAAGCGCGGTAAGCTTTACGGGGAAAATTCCGGATAGCCGGAATCCCGGTACTTGTAATTTCTGCCAAACCATAGAAACTGGCTAGTGACAGAAAAAAAAAGGTTGCTAAAAGCTTAAGGGCGTGCTTCATGCTAACAAATATACTTATTTTCGATACTTTTATGGAGAAGACCCACTTTTTAAAATTCAGATAAGAGAATGAAAAGCATTGATTTTGACTGCTCCATTCGGGTGAAGCCAGGAAAGGATAATGTCATTGAAGTGATAGACCAGCGGTTTCTTCCTTTCAGGTCAGGTCTGTTTGAAATCAGAAGTGAAGACGATGCTGCTTTTGCCATCCGGGAGATGGTGGTCAGGGGAGCTCCACTGATCGGTGTGACTGCCGCTTTCGGGATGTACCTGGCAGTCCGGAATTGCGGAAAAGGCAGTTACATGGAGGCGTTGGACCGGGCGGAGGCTTTGTTGAATTCCACCAGGCCCACAGCGATAAACCTATTTTATGCCACCCTCCGGATGAAGGCGGCTGTGGAACCCGGTCTGGAAGGCGATAAAGCCTCCGGGATTCTTTTCAGGGAAGCTGCAGCCCTTATGGAGGAAGAAATCGAGGCCTGCCGTATGATCGGAGTCCACGGTTTAGTCCTTATTGAAGAAGTTTTCCGGAAAAACGGGGGTAAAACTGTGCAGGTGCTCACCCATTGCAATGCCGGATGGCTGGCCTGTGTGAAGTGGGGTACTGCGACGGCGCCGATTTATATGGCTCATCAACAGGGTATCTCCCTGCACGTGTGGGTGGACGAAACCCGGCCCCGTAACCAGGGGGCCCGGCTTACTGCCTACGAATTGGGAATTGTGGGTATCCCCCATACCGTGATCCCCGACAATGCCGGAGGCCACCTTATGCAACACGGCCTTGTCGACCTTGTGATCACGGGCAGTGACCGTACCACAGCCAACGGCGATGTGGCCAACAAAATCGGGACTTACCTGAAGGCTCTGGCTGCATACGATAACCGGATCCCCTTTTATGTGGCCCTGCCGGTCAGCTCCATCGACCGGGAACTGGAAGAGGGAGTTCAAAACATTCCTGTGGAGGAACGTTCGCCCGATGAGGTCCATTTTACGGAAGGATGGACCGGATCGGAAATCGGCCGTGTCAGGGTAACTCCTTTTGAGAGTCGTGCGGCCAATTACGGATTTGACGTCACTCCTGCCCGTCTGGTAACCCGTTTAATTACGGAGAGGGGGATATGCCCGGCCACACGGGAGGGAATTTCGTCCCTGTTCACGCCGGCAGGAGTTAAAGACACCACTGATACCAAAGAATAGAAATCAGCATATGACAAAAATTGCCATTATCGGGGGAAGCGGGTTTGAGAACCCTGATATTCTGCGGAATCCTGTTCCGGTGCGTCCGGATACCCCTTACGGAAAGACGGATGATGAAGTGAAAACCGGAATGATCGGCGAAGTGGAGGTGTGCCTGTTTTCGCGGCACGGACGGGGGCACACGATCCCTCCCACTCATGTGAACAACCGGGCTAACATATGGGCTGCCAGGGAGCTGGGATGCGCCCATATTTTAGCAACCACAGCCTGCGGAAGTTTACGAAAGGAGATAGCTCCCGGGGATCTGGTTTTCCCCGACCAGTTCATCGATTTTACCCGTTTCAGGGCCAATACTTTTTTCGACCGTTTCGAACCTGGTCAGCTGAAACATGCCGCGATGGGAGAACCTTTCGGTGCTGCTTTGCGGAAATTGCTGATTGTAACGGCCCGGGAACTCAAGTTGCACCACCACAGCATGGGGACCGTGGTCACCATTGAAGGGCCACGGTTTTCAACACGGGCAGAATCCAACATGTTTCGCACCTGGGGTGCCGACATCATCAACATGTCAACGGCTCCCGAATGTATCCTGGCCAACGAAATGGGAATCCCCTATGCAGCAGTGGCACTGAGCACCGATTATGATTCCTGGATGGATGAAGCACACCCGGTTACCTGGGAAGAGGTGTTGAAAGTATTCAGTGAGAATGTTGACCGGGTGACCCGCTTGATCCATACGGCCATTCAGGCTTCGGGAAACCTGACATGATTGTGGCACGCTGTTTGCAATCAGTATTACAGATTTTATTTTAAAAGGCTTTTCTGTAATTCTGTTAGTTTTCTGCCACGCTGCTTCGTGGACCAAAAGGGCGGTATCCCGGATACCGTCCTGTTGGTTTGTATTCACCTCAGCCGTGTTTGAACAACGGTCTGGTATCTGCTGCCAGATGGAGCAGGGCGCTGGTCTCCTCAGCCCCGCAAGGCCGGAAATCTTTCATGAATTCAATAGCTTTCAGGAACAATTCTGCTTTCCCGGGTGGTATTGCCGCGGTGACTTTTTTGGAGAGGGTGAATTCCAGGGCCATCTTCATCAGCTTTTCATCTTCCACAGGCTTGTACCACATATTCTTGTAATATTTGGGTTCCCCTTTGGCAAGGCCGGTAAGCGCCATGGCCTTCAATGCCAGGATGCCCATGTTTTTCTCCACTGCCTTGGCGTAAATCTGGGGTCCGAAATCACCGGCATGCCAGCTGGCAAAATTGAGAGGGAACATGACAGTGTCAAAATCATATTTCTGAATGGCTAAAAGCGCGGCATCCACAGAGTGGGCAGAGAAGCCGACGAACCGGATTTTACCGTCCCTCTTCGCTTTTTCAATGGTTTCCATAGCCCCTCCGGGTGCGAAGACTTTTTCCACATCCTCCACAGAACTCAGGGCATGCAACTGAAAAAGGTCAAAACGGTCGGTCTCCAGCCTTTTGAGTGACCGGTGAAGCGTCATCTCCGCACCGTCCCTGCTTCGCTCCTGCGTTTTGCAGGCCAGAAAACAGGCATTCCGGTGAGGTTTAAGGGCGGGGCCCAGCCGTTCTTCTGCAGTGCCGTACCCGGGAGCCACATCAAAATAGTTGACCCCCATTTCGCGTGCCTTGGCTACAATTTCAAAAGCAAGATCCTGGGGATTGTCGTTCAGCATGATCCCGCCGAACCCGATCACAGAGATACTTTCCCCTGTTTTTCCCAAAACCCTCCGGGGCAACTGGAAACTGGCCGGGAAATCCTTCCCGAAACTTCTGATGGCAGGAATCGTCAACGCGAAACCTCCCAACGCTGCAGTCTGGAGGAAACTTCTTCTTTGCATGATAAGTTATTTATGTTCAACAATTTTCGTGAACTCTAAATATACGCAAAAAATCAGTTTTTCTTCTGATAGATCCAAAAATCAGCATCCGGGAGCCGGTCATTGTATCCCTCCATGGCTTTCGATGCTTCCCGGGCAGTGAGAAAACTGTCGAGGGCCACCACAAAGAAACTGCCGGTCTTTCCCAGAAGAACCGGGTGAAATCCTTTGGTTTCCATTTTGGTGATGTATTCCCCGGCGTTTTGGACGGATTTAAAACTCCCACCCACCAGGAAAAACCTTTTTTTCCCTGCAAGGGGGAAGGAGTCCGCTGGTGCAACAGTTGTTGTTTCTCTGACCGTATCGGCAGGAGCTGAAGGAAGTACACCCACGGGTTGTTCCTGAACCGGCGACGAAAGTGGGCTGTCTCTCTGATCCTCCTTCTTTTGGGTTTTATCGCGGTTGGGAAACAGGAACACCAGCAGGAGCAAGGGCAGGAGTATTGCTGCGATCATGGCCCAAACCGGAATTCTTTTTCTCTTTCCGTGGATGGCAATGGGGGGGTCTTGTTGCGGAGCGATGGGAGGAAGCGTTACCCGTTCCAATCCGAAGGCATCTGGAAGTAATGCGGAGCCGGTGTGGGGTGTGAATTCAATCCGGTCATCCTTCGCTGTCAGATTTCCGATTTTTCCAAGATCGACGGTTTCGTTTCTGTGAAGCCGGTAAGCCACCTCATCGGCATACTGATCCACCAGCAAACGTGCACGCGATACAGCCATCTTCTCCTTTCGGGCAATATAAGCCGCAAGCAACCCGTCATTGACGGTAAGTCCGGGATTGAAAGTCACAAGGCGCGATGGGGGCATCAGTGTCCCGCTTTCTTTATCAAAAGCGGCGGGCTGGTATGAAGCCATCAGTGCGCCAATCCCCGGAATGGTCACATAATCCTGTTCTTCCAGCAAATCTGCAATAAATCCTGAAATGTTCACCCTCTCTTTTTTTTACAAAAGTAATGAAATTCGGTTTATTAAGGCGGTCCGGCCTTTATGTGCAGGGTAAGGGTGAAATTTTACAATCCTGATAAATGAAGATCCTGTTGCTGCATAATTCCGGAAACTGTTACATTTGTAATAAAAACAGGATGGCGCAAAAAATTCTGGTAACCGGAGGAACCGGATATATTGGTTCTCACACGGTGGTGGAGCTCCAGGAAGCGGGATACCACGTGGTGGTAGTCGACGACCTGTCCAATTCAGGTATAGAGGTATTGGATCAAATCGGGAAGATCACGGGGTCAAAGCCGGAGTTCGAAAAAATCAACCTGGCAGATGCCGGAAAGACAGAGGAGTTTTTCAGCCGGCATCCTGACATTGAGGCGATAATCCACTTTGCCGCATCCAAGGCAGTGGGGGAATCGGTTCAGATACCGCTCCATTATTACCGCAACAACCTGGTGTCGCTGCTGAACATCCTTGAATGCCAGTTGAAGTCCGGAATCTCCAATATCGTTTTTTCCTCTTCCTGTACCGTGTACGGCCAGCCCGGCCAATTGCCGGTGACCGAGAAAACACCCCGCAAAGATGCGGAATCTCCGTACGGAAATACCAAACGGGTGAATGAGGACATCCTGAGGGATGCCATTTATGCCAATCCGCAGCTCAGTGGGATTGCCCTGCGCTATTTCAACCCCATCGGTGCCCATCCCTCTTCCTTAATCGGAGAATTGCCCCTGGGAGTTCCCCAGAATCTGGTTCCTTTTATTACCCAGACTGCAGCAGGACTCAGGGATGAGCTGAAAGTCTTCGGAAATGATTATGATACTCCCGACGGATCGGCCATCCGCGACTATATCAACGTGGTTGATCTGGCAAAAGCCCACGTGGTGGCCATTGAACGTCTTCTGAACAAAAAGAACAAGGCAGGTTATGAGGTGTTTAACCTCGGAACCGGCAGCGGGAGTTCCGTACTGGAAATTGTGAAGGCTTTTGAAAAGACCACCGGGATAAAGCTCAACTACCGGATCGTGGACCGGCGTCAGGGTGACATTGAAAAGATATGGGCCGATACCGCTTTTGCCAACACTGAACTGGGATGGAAAGCGGAAAAGGGAATTGAGGAAACTCTTCTCTCGGCTTGGAACTGGGAAAAACGGATCCGGGGAATCGAAAAATAAGGTCGAGGGCCTGCGCTGCGCTCCGGCGTTCAAAGGTTCATATGCCTTCGGCGTTCAAGGGTTCAACGGTTGTTCAAGGGTTCAACGGCACTACGTGCCGTTCAAAGGTTAAGATTAAGATTAAGGTTAAGATTATAAAGCAACGGGTAACATGAAAAGTGAAGGTTCCGCGATGGAATATATAAGCAGTACAGGTCAGTGGGAGGAGGCCCTGATGCTTCTAAGGGGTGTTTTCCTGGAAGCAGGAATGGTGGAGCACGTTAAATGGGGCATTCCGGTATACACCCATAAGGGGAGGAACCTCACAGGGATGGCGGTTTTCAAGGCTTATGCAGGCATCTGGTTTTACCAGGGGGCTTTCCTTTCCGATCCCGGAAAAAAGCTGATGAATGCCCGGGAAGGCAAGACAAGGGCGCTTCGGCAATGGAGGTTTTCATCGCCACTGGAGGTGAGGGAGAGCCTGCCCCTGGTGCTGCAATATGCCCGGGAAGCAATGCTCAATTGCGATCGTGGAATGGAAATTAAGCCCGACCGGAACCAGACCTTTGAAATCCCTGAAGAGATGGAGCAGTGGCTGGCTTCCGATGGCCAGCTGAAGGAGTGCTTCGGAAAGCTTTCAGCAGCCCGGCAACGTGAATATGCGGAGTATATCACCACGGCCCGGCTGGATAAAACCCGGGTGTCACGGATGGTGAAAATTTTCCCGTTGATTTTAAACGGGAGTGGACTTTACGACAAATACAAGAAAACAGAATAAAATGAAAACTATACTGATTACCGGAGGAGCAGGATTTATCGGGTCGCATGTGGTCCGCTTATTTGTCACGAAATATCCCCAATACCAGATTGTGAACCTCGACAAACTGACTTATGCCGGTAACCTGGCCAATTTAAGGGATGTGGAAAATTTTCCGAATTACCAGTTTGTAAGGGGTGACATTGTGGATGGTGATTTTATTCAGCAGTTGTTCAGGGACCATTTTTTCGACGGGGTGATCCACCTGGCTGCTGAATCACACGTGGACCGTTCGATTTCCAACCCCACGGAATTTGTTTTCACCAATGTGATAGGTACCGTCAACCTGTTGAATGCAGCACGTCAGAGTTGGAAGGAACAGCCGGAAGGGAAGCTCTTTTACCATATTTCAACCGATGAGGTGTATGGTTCCCTGGGCGAAGAGGGTATCTTTACCGAGGTGACCCGCTACGATCCCCACAGTCCCTATTCGGCGTCCAAGGCCAGTTCCGACCATTTCGTGCGGGCTTATCACGACACTTTCGGGCTGCCGGTTGTAATTTCCAACTGTTCCAACAACTACGGATCCTACCAGTTTCCCGAAAAGCTGATTCCTCTGTTCATCCATAACATCAGGAACAACAAACCTCTTCCGGTATACGGAAAAGGGGAGAATGTACGTGACTGGCTGTGGGTGGAAGACCATGCCCGGGCCATTGATGTCATTTTCCACCGCGGGAAACAGGGGGAAACCTATAATATCGGCGGCCGCAACGAATGGAAGAACATCGACCTGATCAGGCTGATGTGCCGCATTATGGACGACAAGCTGGGGAGGGAACCAGGAACCTCCGAAAAGCTGATCACTTTTGTCAAGGACAGGGCAGGTCATGACCTCCGCTATGCCATCGACTCCTCCAAACTTCAGCGGGAACTGGGATGGGCCCCCTCCCTTCAGTTCGAGGAAGGTTTGGAAAAAACCATCAGCTGGTACCTTGCCGGCAAAGAATGGCTCGACCAGGTTACAAGCGGTGAGTATCTCAAATATTACGAGGAACAATATGTAAAAAGGTAACCTGGGGAAGTCGTGTCTGAATTCACCGGTTCACCGGTATTTTAACCCGCTGCCGTTATTTTTCCGATTCCTGTTTATCGGCCGGATTCTCTGTTTACCGGTAAAATCCCCCTTATTTGCAGTTTTTATCTGTTTTTGGGCTTCCAGATGTGTAACATTTGTGCTGTCAATGAGTCTTAAGAGTGAGCAGAAACAGAAAACGAAGCAAATAGAAAACATTAAAACAGAGAAGCCATGAAAACAAGAATTTTTTTAACCACACTGCTGCTATTTTCTACGATTGTCGTCTTTGCAGGAGCTGTCAACGCCAGGGGGAGGGAAACTGCCATGGTCCGGAACCACGAGGTGTTGGCGGATGAGACATTACAACTGGAGAACTGGATGGTAAATGAATGTTACTGGAAATGCATGGAGTTCAATTGCTTTTCCAGGGATTATGATTCACCAGCAGAACTAGAAGGCTGGATGGCTGATATTTCCGGATGGGAAGTTGCCGTGCTGACACCTGCTGCTGCAGAGACCGGGCAAGTTCTTGAATCCTGGATGACCCGGACGGAATCGTGGGATGTCTACCCCTTTATGCAGGCAGAAGCCGATTCTTCCCTTGGGCTGGAGCACTGGATGATCGATCAGGAGATGTGGAACCACGAAGGAATCAGGTTGGTCAGCGCAAATCAGGCCTTCGTCCCGGTTCCCGGAAACATGATGAAATGAGAGACGCAATTTTCATAGAGTAGTTTTAAGTTTAAGTAAAAAAGGCTGGACCGTAAGGATTCAGTCTTTTTTTTTATCTTCACTATTTGGGAAATAACCATCCAGTCTTTTCCCTTTGTCTAAAAATC
>CAYYJE010000128.1:0-2165 GCA_964472165.1 uncultured Prolixibacteraceae bacterium
TCCGTTTCAGCATTTCCAGATTTCTGTCGAGCTGTTTGGAAAGATCATCGAAAGAAATTTCCATCTGTTTATTGAGTTCATTCAATTGACTGTTGTCAAATTCTTCGTACAGTTTACTGAATTCTTCCAACAATTTTCGTAACTCATCAGTCATCACATCATCCAGCAACTCTTCAACCAGTTCCTGTTTCATCAATATATCCTCACTCTGCTGCTGGTATGTGTTGTTAAAATTGTTCATTTGCTGATTCATCTGTTCAATCCGTTGCAGCATGTCTTCCAGATTGCTCTTTTTTTGCACAAGCTCATTGACCAACTGTGACTTTTCCCAATCAGAAATGTCGTTGTTCATATTTTTCAACTGCAGATCTTTAATACCTGATTTAATCTCGGTAACAATCTGCATACTTTCGTTCATCAGACTTTCAATCTCTTTGTATCCTTCCTCATTCACTTTCTCTAAAGTTCCGTTGTCGGGAAAGGCGAATGTAGAACTCTCAGAGGTAGTAGTTTTAGGTTGGTGAATGAGATCGTTGTCCGTCACACTAAAGTAATAGTTTATAGTATTTCCTTTTAATTTATAATCCTGAAAATCAACAGTATAATAAAATTCCTGTGGAGTAAGGGAGGGAACAACGGGCAACGCCAGGGCAGAATCCTCTTCATTTATATTTACATGAAAAGCCAACCTTGTAAAACCGTAATCATCCTGTACTATTCCCTTAAAATAAAAACGCGTTAATTTTACTGAATCCGGGATCTGAATGACCTTAATTTCAGGATAAAAATCATCCGTCACCCGAATTGGAAAACTCATAATGGTAGCCCATTCGGTCTGGTTATTTTTGATCTGAATATCATAAAAATCCGGTTTATAAAGGGTCGATTGTACCCACATCTCACCTCTCTCTTTTTCAGTGGCCATATAAACACTCCCTGACTTAAAAACCAACCGGAGAGAATCGGTATCGTAGCAGTTAAATTTCCATTCGATCCGGCTTCCGGCCACGATATCAAGATCACCGACATTGTTGAGTTCTACTGGCGGTAAACCAGTATAAGGGGGTGAAATAACTTCTATCTTAAATTCGTTGATTACCGGAACCGGAATGACTTCTACCCTATAACCTGCTGAATTATATTTTAAATCAGTGAAATAAAATTCAAACGGTTTAATTACCGATCCCATTTCATACTCAAATTGGTTGATCCCCGTTGATTTCATCATAATCAGGTTACCACCGAGGTTGATGTATACCAACGAAGGCAAATTATCCCCCTTGCACGCTGCTTTCACAGTAAATGAACTTCCCTTTTTAACATCCAGGGTGTTATTAATCAGTACAAATTCAAAAGGTGCCGGTTTTACAAATTCCTGTTTATAATGTAAAAACCGGTAGCCCGGTTCTGATATCAGATTTTTATCCGCCACATACAGCGTAAATACAATGCCAAAGCTGAGTATAAGGTAAAAAAACAGGTTTCTGAGTGTTTTCAGATTAATTACCGCAACAAAATCAAAAAACCTGATTTCTTCAATCTTTTGTGAAATTGAGGCCTCAACCAGTTTCTGTGAATAATTTTTATCCCTGAAATCGTTCAGTTCCAAAATATTGACCAGTTTATCCTTGATTTCAGGAATATATTGCCGTATAATCCCTGAAATTTTCAGATAGTTGGTACCTTTGATCACTCCAGTCATCTGAATAAGTGGAAATATTACAAACCTTAATGTGGCCAGACCAAAAAACAGCGCCAGGGAAAAAAAAATGATTGTTCTCCAGGAAGCTGGCAAAAACAATTTGTATTCCACGAAATTCAGTACCAGAAAAAGGACCACAAAAAGCAATACCAGCAAAAGGGTTCCTTTCACAAACTGATAGAAATTATACTTTCTGTGAAATGATTTTATCTTCGCTGCAAGTATGTTGAAATCGGAACCCATTAAAAACTTAACTAATTGAATTACAATAATTAATGAAAAAAAGAATTAAATCAACATTGTTCAAAAGTACCTCAAAAAAATTAATTATTTCAACGGCTTCAATTTGTAATTGTCAAAGCAAATTATATCTAAAATTTTTATTCTTTCTCCTGTTCTCAAATTGCCTCAACTTTCCGGCAAAATATCAACTTCGTTATTGTTGTTCATATCCCTGGTCAAA
>CAYYJE010000128.1:2265-8330 GCA_964472165.1 uncultured Prolixibacteraceae bacterium
TCAACTTTCCGGCAAAATATCAACTTCGTTATTGTTGTTCATATCCCTGGTCAAAAACTTCTTTGTTTTTTAACCCCTATTCACAAAATTCATTAAAAATATGTGATTCAGTATGTTATAAAATAAAAAGATGTTGATAATCGTGTCACAAAGTTGTTAAAGTCATGTGTATTAAATTTTCTCAAAAAGTATCAACCACTATCAACAGCACAATATCATTTTCATATACTTTTATTACTTTAAAAAGATAAATGATAAAACAAATAAAAGTCCTTGTTGTTGAAGACAATCCGCTGAACTGTAAAATTCTCTCTTTTTATTTGAAAAAGATGGATCTTTATGTGAAAATTTCCTCTTCCGGAGAGGATGCAGTGGATACTTACAAAAATGAATGTTTTGACATCATATTAATGGATCTTATGTTGCCCGGTATAAGTGGATATGAGACTACCCGGCAAATCAGGCAGATCGAAAATGAAGCATGTTATGCGGAAAGAACGTTTATTATTGCATTGACTGCCAATACGATGGACAATGACAGGGAAAAATGTATGAAAGAGGGTATGGATGAGTATATGTCAAAACCTTTTGAAATGAGGAAACTCCTTGATATCTTCGACTCTTTAAAAATGAAAAGGGAAAAGGGGAATGACTGATTTATTGAATATTAGGGGTGATCAATACTCAGAAAGGGATAAGGACTTTGACAATCAGTTAAGACCTTTGTCATTTATTGAATTCAGCGGGCAAAGTCAGACAGTTGACAATCTGAAGATTTTTGTAAAAGCGGCACGTCAGAGGAGAGAGCCCCTTGACCACGTACTTTTGCATGGTCCTCCGGGTTTGGGTAAAACCACTTTGTCGGCGATTATTGCTCATGAAATGGGGGTAAACATCAAAATAACTTCCGGTCCTGTTCTTGATAAACCAGGAGATCTGGCGGGTTTACTTACCAATCTGGAGTCTCATGATGTACTTTTCATCGATGAAATTCACAGGCTCTCACCGGTAGTGGAAGAGTATCTCTATTCTGCTATGGAAGATTTCCGCATCGACATTTTGATTGACAAAGGTCCCAGTGCACGATCCATTCAGCTTGAACTTAATCCTTTTACCCTGGTCGGAGCCACAACCCGTTCCGGTTTGCTCACTTCTCCTCTCCGGGCCCGTTTTGGAATAAAATTTCATCTGGAGTATTATGATGTGGATGTTTTGGCAGGAATTGCAAAAAGATCGGCCGCAATTATGAATGTTGAAATTGATGGGGATGCCGCTGTTGAAATTGCTTCCAGAAGCAGGGGAACTCCCAGAATTGTAAATGCCTTACTGAGGAGGGTACGTGATTTTGCACAGGTAAAAGGAAGTGGAAAAATTGACATGGCCATCACCAAATATGCCCTTGAAGCGTTGAACATTGACAAATACGGACTTGATGATATGGACAACCGTATTTTACTCACTATCATTGACAAATTCAGAGGAGGACCTGTTGGAATTTCCACCATTGCCACGGCAGTAGGAGAAGATTCGGGTACAATTGAAGAGGTTTATGAACCTTATCTGATCAAAGAGGGATTTTTAAAACGTACCCCACGGGGAAGGGAAGTTACTGAACTTGCTTTCAAACATCTGGGAAGAAGTCACTATGGGAACACCCCTACTCTATTTTAATTTCAAACATTTTGGGCCACAATTTGCCTGTGACAAGCAAATTTCCGGAAGAAGGGAGAAAGGCAATGCCGTTTAAAACGTCCAAACGGTCGGACCGGGAGGTTTCCATTACACTTAAAATTCCTTTTAAATTGAGTGTTCCGATGATTTTCCCGTTAGTGGCATCTATTTGAATAATCAGATCAGATCCCCAGACATTTGCCCAAATGCTTCCTTTTACGTATTCCAGTTCATTCAGGTACTGAAATACTTTTTCGTGATCAACAACCTCCAGTTTTTTCTCAACAGAAAAATCTGAAGGGTTAATCCAGGTGAGTTGTCCGGTTCCATCGCTCATTATCAGTGATTTTCCGTCATTTGTAAGCCCCCACCCTTCTTTTGAATTAAATTTGAAGCTGTCTGTCAAGGCAAAGTTCATCGCATCATATACAAAACCAATCTGGCTTTTATAGGTGAGCTGGTAGATTTTATTGTCAAGAAGGGTTATTCCTTCCCCAAAATATTGATTATCAAGAGGTTTTGACTGTATTACTTTTCCTGAAGAAAGATTTATTTTATAAAGCGCTGATTTTCCATTTTCTCCGGTTCCTTCATAAAGGTATCCTTCATTAATTTCGAGACCCTGTGTAAAGTGATCTGTCGAATGGGGATATTCACGGACAACCGTGTATTTGTAATTTACGGGGGCTTTATCAGACAGAACCGTGAAATTGTAAATTCGTGTATTTTGTACTCCTTCACTGGTTTCTGCCACAATTTTAATGGTGTTTACTCCGGCATAATCCAGTGCATCAACGATGTAAAAAAATTTTTCCCTGTTGTCAGTCAATTTTAAGTGGTTGTTCAGAAAGAGATCCACTTTTTTTAACTGCTCCTTTTTCAGGGTAGTTGTCACATGAATTGTCAGGGGATCCCCAAACCTGTAAGATTTCTGTGCCGGATCAAGTTTCACAACAGATACGGGCCTGGCCGACCGTTCTGTTTTTCCGGAACAGGAACAAATAAAAATTATGGTGAAAAAAATTACCGTAAGTGGAAATGAATATTTTTTCATGATGCCGGTTTCTCTTTATGGTGTAAAAGTAAGCAGAAGTATCCTGAAAATTGATTTCTGCATTTTATTTTGAATTCTATCTTTGTTAAAAAATCGAGGCTTTGAATCCTTTCAGAAAACTATTGGGTGATACGGCGATTTACGGGGTAAGCAGCATTGTAGGGCGTTTTCTCAACTGGTGGCTGGTGCCCTATCATGCCGGCATTTTCAGGCCCGCGGAATACGGGGTAGTGAGCAACCTCTACGGCTATGTGGCCTTTGCCATTATTCTGCTGACCTACGGCATGGAAACCGGTTATTTCCGGTTTGCCTCCAAAAGCGACACCCGGGAAAAAGTCTTTTCCACGTCAGTGATCTCCCTCTTTACCACCACGTTGCTTTTTCTGCTGGTGATGTTCTTTTTCAGGGGGGAGATTGCCTCTGCCATGCAATACGGTAATCACCCCGAATTTGTGTGGTGGCTTGCCCTGACGGTGGGTCTTGATGCGGTGACGGCCATACCCTTTGCGCAGCTCCGTCTCCAGGGGCGCCCCGTAAAATTTGCGGTCGTCAAACTGGTCAACATTGGCCTTAACATCGGTTTTAACCTCTTTTTTCTCTCCCTCTGTCCGCTGATAGCTCAAAACCACCCAGAAGGAATAATCAGCAGTATTTATGACCCTTCCATTGGAGTAGGCTACGTTTTTATTGCCAACCTGCTGGCATCCCTCTCCACCCTCCTGTTGCTGCTGCCTGAAATTCTCACCGTCAGACTTTCATTTGACAGGGTACTTTTCAGGAAGATGATGAATTACTCTTTCCCCATCCTGGTCATCGGAATGGCGGGAATGGTGAACCAGAACATCGACAAGATACTGATCCCCTTTTTGATTCCCGCGGAAAAGGATCCCATGTTTCAGCTGGGTATTTACGGGGCCAACTACAAACTGGGTGTGCTCATGAACATGTTTATCCAGGCGTTCCGCTATGCCTTCGAACCCTTCTTTTTTGCCCGGAGTTCGGAGGAATCATCCGAAGATCCGGGAATATATGCCGTGGTCATGAAGTATTTCGTCATCTTCGGACTGCTCATATTCCTGGGAATGACCCTCTATATCGACATTGTAAAATTACTGATCCCTGTTGAATACCATCCCGGTCTTAAGGTGGTTCCCCTCATACTGATGGCCGATCTTTTCTTCGGGATCTTCTTCAGTGCCTCCATCTGGTACAAGTTGAAGGACCGTACCTGGTACGGCGCTTATATCGCCCTGACCGGCGCAGTCATCACCATACTACTCAACTTCCTGCTGATACCGGTTATGGGGTACATGGGGTCGGCCATCACAGTATTCATCTGTTTCTTTATCATGATGGTTATCAACTATTTCTGGGGGCAGAAATATTACCCGATTCCTTACGATCTGAAACGAATAGGACTCTACTTTGCCGCTGCAGTTCTTTTGTTCGCTTTGTCACTTTTTACGTCGGGTCTGCACTCCTTCCTTAAATTCTTCCTCCATTCGCTGCTTATGCTGTTATTTCTGGGAGTGGTTTTTGCCTTTGAAAAAAGAGAGATCCTTTTAATATTAAAAAGGAATAAAGGGTAAAGAAGTAAAAAGTATTAATTTTGCATTTATCACGGAATAAATCTGTGTTTATTAACAGGATGTCCTTATGAGCAGTTTTACCATTGCCCTGGCGAGCGATCATGCGGGATTTGCCAGGAAACAAGCCATCATTCGTTATTTCCGGGAAAAGGGGATTTCATTTGCCGATCTGGGGTGCTATTCGGAAGCGCCTTGTGATTATCCTGAATTTGCCCATGTCATCGCGAATGCCATCAGCGACGGGAATTACCCGTTGGGGATTACCTTTTGCGGGACGGGGCAGGGGATCAGTATCACGGCCAACAAGCACCAGAAGGTAAGGTCGGCCTTGTGCTGGAATCCGGAAATAGCGAGACTTGCAAGGGAGCACAACGATGCCAATATTTGTGCAATTCCGGGTCGTTTTGTGACCGACGAAGAGGCTATTGCCATCGTGGAGGCTTACCTGGGTGCAAGTTTTGAGGGTGGCCGCCACCAACGGAGAATTGACAAAATTCCGTTCAAAGAATGTTCATCTAATAAATAAACAGATATGCTTTCTAATACATGCAAATATGCACTGCGGGCCTTAATTTATATGGCTAAATTTTCGAAAGACGACACCCGTATCGGAATCCGGAAAATTTCTGAAGATTTGAATCTCTCCTCCCCTTTCCTGGGGAAAATCCTTCAGAATCTGGTAAAACAGAAACTGTTGGTATCGACAAAAGGACCCAATGGAGGTTTTAGTCTGGCCAAACAGCCTGAAGAGATTTCGCTGTGGGACATTGTGGTAAATGTGGACGGAGAGGATTATTTTACCAACTGTCTGATCGGATTGCGGCCTTGCAAGGCACATGATCCTTCCAAACCATTTTGTCCTGTTCACTTTAAATATGAAGAGCTCAGGCAGCAAACCGCTACTTTTTACAGGGAGACTTCGCTGAGGACCATCTCCGACGACATCGACAAGTTCGAGGATCTGGTGAGGTTATAGTGGCCGGTTTATACCTTCATATTCCCTTTTGCCGGAAGAGGTGCCACTACTGTGATTTCTACAAGACCACGGTTACCGGAAAAATCCCCCGGTTTCTGAAGGCTTTGCACCGTGAAATTGGTTTGCAGCAGGATTACCTGAAAGGAGAGCCGGTGAAAACCATTTATATGGGGGGAGGTACACCTTCCCTGCTGGACGGAAATGACATCGAATCCCTGATCAGTGAAATAAAAAGGGTGTTCCGGATGGATTCTGATGTTGATATTACCCTGGAAGCCAATCCCGATGACATTACTCTTTCCGGACTGGCCAGGTGGGCGCATGCCGGCATCAACCGGCTCAGCATAGGTATTCAGTCTTTCCACGACCCCCACCTGCAGGCCATGAACCGGCGGCACTCGGCGCAACAGGCCCTCGATGCCGTTCACCAGGCAGAGAAGGCCGGATTTAAAGATATAAGCATCGACCTGATCTACGGACTTCCGGGGATGTCGCTACCGGAATGGGAGAGAAACCTCGACATCGCCCTTTCCCTTCCCGTCAGCCATATTTCGGCCTACCACCTGACCTACCATGAAGGCACCCCATTCTTTGACTGGCTTCAGAAGGGCACGCTCATGGAGACGCCCGAGGAAGAGAGCGTAGAACAGTTCAGGCTGTTGATGAAAAAAACCGCCGACGGAGGATTCGAACAGTATGAAATTTCCAATTTTGCCAGAAACAAGGCATATTCCAAACACAATTGCGGCTATTGGTCGGGTGAGAAATACCTGGG
>CAYYJE010000129.1:0-3922 GCA_964472165.1 uncultured Prolixibacteraceae bacterium
ACGATGCCGGCACTCAGGAGCACCAGGTTTTTGACAATGTACTGTCCTTCAAGCGTCAACGAATAGGGAAAGAACTGAAATACCTCGGAAGGAAACAGAAATACCGGAAGGAAGGTGCCGATCATCTGGAGGTAAAGCAGCAACAACGTTTCACGGAGGAAAATTTTGGTCAGAAGGCCAAGGCCGATCAGTACCTCCCAGGTGGCGAGACCATAAATGATCACCTCATCGGAAAACCATCCGAAGGTAATGGTCCGGATAGTCCGGATGGCCAGCTCCTGTGCCGGACTCAATCCCTCAAAAAACTTCAGAAATCCGAACCAGAAAAATACGATGCCTACGCTGAGCCGGAGCAGAAATAAGCCATGGGCGGCCATCCACCGGATAATTGCGATATCGGCCTGCTGGAACCGCTTGCCTTGATGGAGCATGATGTACCGGATTTAGAATGAATTCTCCGGTAAAACACCCAAAGCTCCGGTTTTGTTCAGAAGAAAATATCATCTATATTTTCTTCCCTATATAAAAGACATACCCGTAATACGCTTTGAACCGGGCATAGAGTTCCGCTTCATGCCGCTCATTGGCCACCAGTTCTTCTGCCATTTGGTTTCCCTTGTGTTTTTGCAGAAAGATCTCCGCTGCTGCCACCTGCTTTTCATAGAAATGGTCGGTCCAGCACGTTTCCGGCAAAACGAAAGTGGCGACGGGGATATAACCTGCCTTTTGCATTTGTGCGACTTTCAGGGGAATGGTGTTGATTTCCGGATAAGCATCCACCCAGAAATCGTTGATTTCAACGGGACGGTTCTCCGTAAACCACGATGCTTCAGTGACTGCCAGGTAACCACCGGGCTTCAGGAAATTCCGCCATTCGGTGATTCCCCGTTCAAATCCGATATTGTAGATGGCTCCTTCCGACCAGATCAGGTCGAGTTCCTCCTCTTCAAAAGGGAGGGCATCCATATTGCCGACGATTCCTTTCACCCGTCTATCCAGCTTGAACTTCCGGGCATTTGCGTTGAAAAGGTCGATGAACTGCGGAAACAAGTCAATTCCTGTTAGGGTGCCCGGGGCATTCCCGGCCAGGACCATCGTTTGACCTCCGGTTCCGCAGCCGATGTCGGCTATGCGGGAATCACTATTCAGGTTATTAATAAAACCGAGTGCCATCAGGGTGGATTCCGGACTGCCGGGACCTTGTCTTTCTAAAGATGAGAAATATTCGCAGATCAGGTCGAAATCGAATTCGTGGATGGATTTATTTTCGTTGCTCATGATGATTGATTTTTGCAGCCCGCAAAAGCGGAACTTCGCCTTTGTCAGGTCATGTGATTAAAATTGTGCAATTATAGTTTGTCTTTTCGCACGAGGATCACCAGTGAAATGATTAATTTTAGCAAATTTTCAAATTTAAATCAACAAGGCATGAAACGTACCCTGCTGAATCTTCTGTTTATTGGATTTCTGCTGAGTAATCAACAGGTTTACAGTCAGACCTACACGCCCGACTGGGCATCAATCGACAGCCGACCGGTTCCCGGATGGTTTTCCGACGCCAAATTCGGGATTTTCATCCACTGGGGGCTTTATTCGGTGCCGGCCTGGGCACCTGCCAGTGCCGATATCGGGGTATATGCCAAATATGCCGAGTGGTACTGGTGGAGGATAAATGAGAAGAGTCCTGCGGGCAAGCTTTTCAGGGAATACCATGACCAGCGGTATGGCCATGATTTTCATTACCAGGATTTTGCGGGGGATTTCAAGGCGGAGCATTTCCAGCCTGACCAGTGGGCACAATTGTTTAAAACCTCAGGGGCCAATTATGTGGTACTGACTTCCAAACACCATGAAGGATTTACCTTGTGGCCCAGTGCCCAGAGCCCAAACTGGAACAGCGTGGACATCGGTCCACACCGCGACCTTTGCGGCGATCTCACGCAAGCCGTCAAAGCCGCCGGATTGCACATGGGATTTTATTACTCGCTCTATGAGTGGTATCATCCCCTTTACCGCAGCGATGTGAACCAGTATGTCGACCAGCACATGATGCCACAGCTGAAGGAGCTGGTCACCCGTTACGAACCGGAACTGATCTTCACCGACGGGGAGTGGGACCATCCTTCGGAAACCTGGAAAAGCACGCAGTTTCTTGCCTGGCTCTACAACGAATCAAAGGTGAAGGGGAGCGTGGTGGTCAATGACCGGTGGGGCAAGGAGACCCGCAGCGTACACGGGGGATATTACACCACCGAGTATGATCTGGTGCACAACAACCAAAAGTTGGACGAAACCAACCGTCCCTGGGAGGAGTGCCGGGGAATCGGAACCTCCTTCGGGTATAACCGCATCGAAACCACAAAACACTACATGACATCCGCCGCCCTGGTCAAACTGCTGGTGGAGAAGGTCGCCGCCGGAGGCAACCTTTTGCTGGATGTAGGCCCCACGTCCGACGGCCGCATCCCCGTGATCATGGAGCAACGGCTCCTCGACATGGGAGAATGGCTGAAAGTCAACGGCGAGGCCATCTACAGCACCCGGCCCTGGAAAAACCGGCCGGCGGCAGAAAAGGAGCAGTCCGTTTATTACACGACCAAAGGAAAGGATCTGTATGTGATCTGTACCCGCTGGCCTGAAAAAACGGTAGTGGTTCCCGGTCTTCAAAGACCGGGGAAAGTTACGATGCTGGGAAGTTCCCTTCCCGTTTCATCACGCTGGTCGGGCGGAAAGGTGACCCTCACCCCACCGGCGGTCCACCCCGGCAATTTGCCCTGCCAACATGCCTGGGTCTTTAAACTGACGCAGGTCCTCTAAGAAGGAGGTTGAAGGCCCGTCAGTACCCCCATCCCTTGACCACGGCAAGGTTCTCCTTCATGCAGTCGAGCGGTGCCAGACCCTGGTAGGATTCCTGTTCGATCACAAAAAGCGTGGTTCCCGAATCGCGGGCCATGTCGGTGATCTCTTTGATGGGAAGAACTCCCTTGCCAAGAATTGTACTTTCATATCCCTGGCCATCGGCCTTCTGGATCATGTCCTTGATATGGATATTGTCGTACCTTCCCGGATATTTGGCCAGCAGATCTTTGGCCAGGGCACCTGCCATGTACATATTCCCGGTATCAAGCTGTAACACCACCTTGTCCTTGTCGGTATGCTGCATGATCAGGTCAAAGAGCATCTCCTCACCGATCTTCCGGCTGAATTCGAAATCGTGGTTGTGGTAACCAAAACGCATGCCGGACTTCTGACAGAGTTCCCCGCATTTGTTGAAGACCTCCATGTATTTCAGAAGGGTATCCATGTCGCTGTACATACTCTGTTCTAGCGACGGACTGATTACATATTGCTGTCCCATATAGGCCGCATCGTCGACAAGTTTTTTCCAGTCGTCGGTGAAGTCCTGTGTGGCCTCATCCCAGTGGTTCTTTCCCAGTACGGTATGGCCTGAGGGCATCTTCAACCCCAGGTCGTCCAGTACTTTTTTGAACTCTTCAGCCGTCCAGCCATAAAATTTATGATCGACATAATTGGCATGTTCCACGTGCGTATAACCCATCTCTGCCAGTTTGGCCAGCGTTCCCCGGGGATCATTTTTCATGTCTTCCCGTAAACAGTATAACTGTAACGCCATGGTATGGGCTGCCCTGGCAGCCTCCTGCTTTTTGCCGGGAGCACACCCGAATGCCGGAACCAGCGCCATGCCTCCGGCCATCAATGCAGTTGTTTTCAGAAAATCCCTTCTTGTGGTAGTCATAAGTTTCCGTTTTAGTAAATAATCCATAAAAATAGCAATTACTCAGCAATTCACCATCTCTTTGTGCCTTCGGATTTTAAGATTTCCCGATTTATATCCTTAATATTGTATGCTTAAACCTAATTACTACCCTCTATGAAAAGAATAGTGGCATTTTTACTCTTT
>CAYYJE010000129.1:4022-8119 GCA_964472165.1 uncultured Prolixibacteraceae bacterium
CGTGCTGAAGGACTGAAGGTCGGCCTTTACTTTTCGATCATCGACTGGCACCATCCCGACTATCCCAATGTGGGCAATCACCCGCAACGCGGCGACAAGGAATATGGCAAACAGAATTTCAACTGGGACAATTACCTGAAATACATGCACGGGCAAGTCGAAGAGCTGGTCACCCAATACGGCAAACTCGACATCATGTGGTTCGATTACTCCTTCGACGACTACAGCGGGGAGAAGTGGAAAGCCAAAGAACTGGTCAGCATGGTGCGGAAACACCAGCCCGGCATTATTCTGGATAACCGGTTGGAAACCCATGCGGGAATGACGGCAGGGAAAAGAAAGGTGAGTCTTCTGGGTGATTTTGAAACACCGGAACAGGGAATCCCCGACGCCCCCATCCTTGACCAGTTTGGAAATTCCATTCCCTGGGAGACCTGCCTGACCCTGAACAACCACTGGGGATACAATGAATCGGACAAAAACTGGAAATCGCCGGAACTGTTGGTTCAAAGCCTGGTCAACTGCGTCAGCAAGGATGGGAACCTGCTCTTGAATGTGGGTCCCAACGCACGCGGACTGATCCCGGATGAAAGTATGGCCATCCTCGAAGAGGTGGGTAAATGGATGAAACGCAACAGCGAAAGCATCTATGGTGCCGGATCGTGCCAGCTCGCCAAACCCGACTGGGGACGGTATACCCGGAATGGCAACATCATTTACGCCCATTGGATGCACCCCAACATCGGACAGCTGAACAGCCGGGGAATCCCTTTCGACAAGGTGAGGAACATAACCATGCTTTACTCAGGGGCAGAACTTTTCTTTGTAAAAAATTGGTGGGGGAATATGGAGGAGGGAAACCTCTTTATCAATACCGGCAGTTCGACGGAAAAGCCGGTTCCCTATGACACGGTGATCCGGATTGACATGAAATAACAGATAGAACTGCCCTCTGGGAGGTTTTATATCTGGAAGGAATTGAAACTCCCCGCGGCACATCCGGCAGTGAACACCCCATATAATTAGAAAACAAACCTGATATCCGCATGAAAATCAAGAACTTTGTGCCCGCAATTCTCTTTGGGCTGCTGGCTGTGGCCTGTGCCGGACCTGATTCACACCGCGAAGAACTGATCAACGAAGGTTGGAAATTTCTCCGTGCCGAAGCTGAAAACGGGCAGGATCCGGATTTTGACGACAGCAGCTGGCGCATTGTGGATCTGCCACACGATTACAGCATCGAAGATCTTCCGGAAGCAGAGGGCGTATTGCAGATCGGTCCCTTTACGGAGAAAAGTGCCGGCGGCGTTTCCACTGGTCATGTGGCAGGCGGAACGGCATGGTACCGCAAACACTTCACCCTGGGAAAGGAAGACAACGGGAAATTGGTAAAAGTGCTTTTCGATGGGGTTTACATGGATGCCGGTATATGGATCAACGGGCACCACCTGGGTAAACATCCCTACGGATACACGCCCTTTTATTACGACCTCACGCCCCACCTGAATCCGGCTGGGCAACCCAACGTGCTTGCCGTTCAGGTAAAAAACGAGGGTAAGAATTCCCGCTGGTACAGTGGTTCCGGCATATACCGCGATGTGAAGCTGATCAAAACCCATCCCGTCCATCTCCCTGTGTGGGGGACTTTCATAACCACTCCATCCGTGACAGGAGAAAAAGCCCTGGTGAAAACTGAAGCCAGAGTAGCCAATGCAACCCCGGAAGAGAAAGAAGTAATGGTGACGCTCAGTCTCAGGGACGGTTCCGGGGGAGAAGTGGCTGCTTCAGCGGAAAAGGTCATCCTGAAAGCCAATGAAACACACTCCCTGAATCTGGAAACTGAAGTAATCAATCCTTCCCTCTGGTCACCTGAGAATCCGGCCCTCTATTCCGCGGAAATCCAGGTTAAAGCAGGTGACCTTATTCTCGATTCCACAAAGGAAAAATTCGGGATCCGGAGCATCTCATTCTCGGCGGAAGAGGGTTTTCTGCTCAACGGAAAGCAGACGTTGCTAAAGGGAGGATGCCTCCATCACGACAACGGCCCGCTGGGTTCTTCCGCTTTCCGGTCGGCTGAATTCCGCAGGGTAAAAATCATGAAAGCCAATGGATTCAACGCCATCCGCACAGCCCATAATCCTCCTTCCGGGCTATTCCTGGAAGCCTGTGACGAACTGGGCATGTTCGTGATGGATGAATCGTTCGACCACTGGCAAAAACCCAAAAACCCGCAGGATTACCACCGGTTTTTTGACGAGTGGTGGGAAAGGGACATCGAAGCGATGGTGCTGCGTGACCGCAACCACCCCTCCGTAATCATCTGGAGCGTGGGGAACGAAATCAAAGAAAGAGCTGATCCGACGGGACTGGCACTTTTCAGGATGCTTTCGGATAAAGTTAAGTCACTCGATCCTACCCGTCCGGTAACCCAGGCAATCTGTGGTTTCTGGGACAATCCGGGCAAGACCTGGGACGACACCCCTCCGGCTTTTGCCCAGCTAGATGTTCACGGGTACAACTACCAGTGGCAGCAATATGAAGCTGACCATGCAAAATTCCCGGAGAGAATCATGATCGGGACAGAATCGGTACCCAAGGAAGCCTTTGAAAACTGGCAGATGGTGGAAAAAAATTCATACGTTATCGGCGATTTTGTCTGGACAGGCATGGACTATCTCGGAGAATCGGGAATCGGTCACACCAGGCTTGACACCGATCCCGTTGTATCCCTGCCCCCCTGGCCCTGGTTCAACGCCAACTGCGGTGATATCAGCATTACAGGCGATAAAAAACCTCAGTTGTTTTTCCGGGATGTGGTATGGGGCACCAGCCTCCTCGAAATGATGGTCCATGCCCCGGTTCAGGAGGGAAGAAAAGAGGTCGTCAGCTTCTGGGGATGGCCCGACGAGTGGAAATGCTGGAACTGGGAAGGCCACGAAGGGAAAAACTTCCTTGTATCGGTGTACACCCGGTGCGAGCAGGTGCGGCTCGAGCTGAACGGCGAAGTTGTTGGAACAAGGAATGTGTCTGCTGAAACCAGACTCACCGCACAGTTTGATGTACCATACCTGCCCGGGGAACTGGTGGCCATCGGATTGTCGGGAGGAGAAGAGAAAGTCAGACAGATGCTGAAAACCACCGGTAAGCCTTTCAGAATTCACGTAATTCCGGAAAAGGAGGTTCTGACGCGTGTCAACGACGATCTGGCATGGTTCAACATCGAAATCACGGATGAAAACGGAAGCCTGGTACCCGATGCCCAACTGCCTCTGGAGCTGGAGATCACAGGAGGTGAGTTGCAGGCTGTAAGCAGCGATCATCCCCGCGACATGCACAGTTTCAGGAAACCTTCCGTGAACAGTTACCGGGGTAAATGCCAGGTCATTGTCAGGACTAAAAATCCCGGCACCATCACCGTTCGGGCCACATCAGGATCACTCCATTCCGGAGAAGGAAAGGCGATCTTGCGTTGAAACCTGTTTTTCCCGGTTATTTCTGTTTCCTGGTATATTTTGCACTGTAGGTTCCGCTGACCCTCCCCTTTGGTGTTCTGACCACACATTTAAGAGTTACAGGGGAATCACCAGGTTTGATAACTAACGGTTTGGCATATTTCTCTCCCGTCAACAGCGGATCTTCTCCATCGAGGGTATAGTAAATGACAGAACCCTGTACGGGTGGTTCAAGTTGTACGGTGATCTCCTCCTCACTGGTTTCGGTGTCTTTTAGTCCATAGGGTTCAGGAATACGGAAATTCACCGATTTTTGCTCAAGCCACAGCAGATTTGAACTGAGCCTGGTGGTGAAGTCTTTATAATCCTTGCCCTCAGGGCTCCAGGCAGTCTCCGCCAGTGCACATAACCGGGGGAAACCCATGTAATCGATCTTGGGCACGCTATGGATGAATTCCATCCAGATATTTCCCTGGACACCCACAATATATTTGTGCTCCTCAGGGGTCATCTGTGCGGAATACGGCTCATAGTGGTATACCTTTTCCAGGGGAAGGTTTCCGCCTATATTGAAAGGTTCCCCATCCGGCTTTCCCTGGTAATAGTCGAGGTACAGGAAGCTGCTGGGGACCATGACCACTTCAT
>CAYYJE010000130.1:0-8106 GCA_964472165.1 uncultured Prolixibacteraceae bacterium
ATCTTTCATGCAACCTCTCATTTCATACCATTTCTGCCGCAAAAATATAAAAAAGTGGACAGAAAATCACAGAGCAGCGAAAAATTGTATATTTTTGCATAAAAATATGTATATTTATTCATGAAGTACAAAAGGGAACAAAGGCATGAAGTAATCCGTCAGCTGATCAGCTCCGGGAGGATCGGGAGTCAGGATGAACTGCTCTCCCTGCTGAGGGAGAAGGGGGTTGCCCTGACGCAGGCTACACTTTCGCGTGATCTTTACATGATGAAAGTGATCAAGGTTCCTGACGGGAAGAACGGGCATGTCTACCTCAATCCCGAAGGTTTCCTGCCGGAAAAAAGGGAAGAGCAACTAAGGGTGAACTACCTGGCTGACGGGTTCCGCGACCTGCAGTTTTCGGGGAACCTCGCGGTAATCCGAACACTTCCGGGGTATGCCAGCAGCATCGCCGCCGTGATCGACGGGGCACGGCCGGAATTGCTCCTTGGGACCATCGCCGGCGACGACACCATCCTGCTGATCCTGAAGGAAGATTTCACCCGTGACGACCTGATTCAGAAGCTGACAACCATCATGCCCTATTTGAAGGCTAAATTGGATAACAAAAAAACGAAATGAAAGAACTCAAAAATATTACCATAGAAGTGGCCCATGCAGGTCATGTAAAATATGTGGACACCATCAATGACACCATTGATGCGGCAGCCAAACAACGCGGAACAGGAATTGCGCGCAGAACCCATGAATACCTGGCTGCAAAAATGGAGGAGGGAAAGGCAATTGTTGCACTCGACGGAGAGGAGTTTGCAGGCTTCTGCTACATCGAATCATGGGGAACATCCCGCTATGTGGCCAACTCAGGACTGATCGTCAGGGATGAATACCGGGGAATCGGACTGGCAAAAGCCATCAAGAAGAAAGCATTTGAACTCTCCAGAAAAAGATTTCCCGATGCCAAACTTTTCGGTCTCACCACCGGTCTGGCTGTGATGAAGATCAATCACTCGCTGGGATACAGACCGGTTACCTATTCGGAACTCACCGATGACGACGCCTTCTGGAACGGATGCAGGGGTTGTATCAATTACGACATCCTTCAGCGGATGAACCGCACCAAGTGCCTGTGCACCGGAATGTTGTACGACCCTGCTTGGGAAACCGAAAAAAACGGGAATGGCAGCGAAATCAAAAAAAGATCGCTGCTCGAATACATCAGCAAATTCAATCCAAAAAACGGGATTAAACTGTTACAGGAACACCGTAAAAACAAAAAGAAAGAAGAACTATAAATTAAAATTTCCCTGATGAAAGAAAAATTAGTGCTGGCATTCAGCGGCGGACTGGACACTTCGTTTTGTGTGAAATATCTGACCGAGGAAAAAGGGTTTGAAGTGTACACCGCTACCGCCAACACCGGCGGTTTTTCGACCGAGGACCTTGCCCGGATTGAGGAAAAGGCGTACCGGCTCGGAGCAAAGGAGCACATTACAATTGACGTAACCGGCGAATATTACGACAAATGTATCCGGTATATGGTATATGGCAATGTCCTCAGGAACAACACATACCCCATTTCCGTCAGTTCCGAACGGGTATTCCAGGCAATTGCCATCATTGAGTATGCCAAAAAAATCAACGCCTCCTGTGTGGCGCATGGCAGCACCGGAGCAGGGAACGACCAGGTCAGGTTTGACCTCACCTTTCAGGTGCTGGCTCCCGGCATCCGGATCATCACCCCAATCCGTGATCTGGCACTAAGCCGGGACGAGGAAATTGCGTACCTGAGGAAGCACGGAATTGAAGATGATTTCACAAAAATGCAGTATTCCATCAATCAGGGACTTTGGGGAACCAGCATAGGCGGAAAAGAGACGCTCACTTCGTCACAACCCCTGCCTGAAAATGCATATCCGGTTCAGCAGACTTCCTCAGCTCCGGCCGACCTGGAACTGACTTTTGCAAAAGGCGAACTGACAGCCCTCAACGGTGAAACTTATGCCAACGGCCCCGAGCTGATTCTTGCGCTTTCGAAAATCGCGGCACCCTATGCCATTGGCCGCGATATGCATGTGGGAGATACCATCATCGGCATCAAGGGAAGAGTGGGATTCGAAGCAGCAGCACCCCTTGTCATCATCAAGGCGCATCACCTCCTGGAGAAACACACCCTGACCAAATGGCAGTTGTACTGGAAGGAACAAATCGCAGGCTGGTATGGGATGTTTTTTCATGAAGCACTTTACCTTGACCCTGTCATGCGCAACATGGAGGTCTTTCTGGAAAGTACCCAGCAAAACGTCAACGGCAAGGTGTTTGTCAGACTTCATCCTTACCGCTTCGAATTGCTCGGCATTGAATCCCCCAACGACCTGATGAATTCCGCTTTTGGACATTACGGGGAAGAGAGCAAAGGCTATACAGGGGATGAAGTGAAAGGTTTTACAGCCATCCTCGGAAACGCACAAAAGATTTATTTCACCGTCAACCAGGGGAGCTGATCCGTGACAGGCTTCCCCGGGGGATATTCCCGGGAAAAGGTATCAAAGGCAAGGGATTCTTTGCCATTAAAGCACCACTACCATGAAAAAAATTAAAGCCGGAATCATCGGAGGCGCAGGTTACACTGCCGGTGAACTGATCCGCATCCTATTAAATCACCCGGAGGTTGAACTTTCGTACATTCATAGTTCCAGCCATGCAGGAAAACCAGTAGCTTCGGTTCACCCCGACCTGTGGGGTGAAACGGAGATGAGTTTCATCGGAGAAATTACCCCCGGAGCTGCCGATGTACTGTTCCTCTGTCAGGGACATGGGAAATCGGTCGAATTCCTCGAAAAAGAGGGTTTGCCGGATTCACTGAGGATAATCGATCTGAGTGCAGATTTCCGGATTGCAGACGGTTCGCATGATTTCATTTACGGATTGCCGGAATTGAACCGTGACCTTATCCGAACTGCCAGGCACATCGCAAATCCGGGATGTTTTGCCACGGCCATAGAGTTGGGATTCCTGCCCCTGGCTGCAAAAGGCATGCTGAGTGATTCCATCCATGTGCAGGCCATCACGGGATCAACAGGAGCAGGACAACGACCCTCAGAGACTACCCATTTCAGCTGGAGGGAAGGAAATTTGAGCGCTTACAGGATTTTCGGGCACCAGCACCAGACTGAAATCCTTCAAAGCCTGAAGCAACTCCAACCCCGGTTCCACGACAACCTGAACTTTATCCCTATCAGGGGAAATCATACGCGGGGAATCTTTATGTCGGGTTATACACGGTTTGAAGGGAGCAGCGAAGAAGCTGCCGAACAATATAAATCGTTCTACAAAAATCATCCTTTTACCATCTTCACCCCGGAAATGCCCTCCCTGAAACTGGCTGTGAACACCAACAAAGCTTTCATCAGCGTTGAGAAACACGGCAACATGCTGGCGGTCATTTCCTGCATCGACAACCTGTTGAAAGGAGCATCCGGCCAGGCCGTACAGAACATGAACCTGATGTTCGGGATCGAAGAGACTACCGGTCTTAAACTGAAACCTTCTGCATTTTAAGATTTGCTTATGAAACTTTTTGATGTATATCCGCTATTAAACATCACACCGGTGAAAGCCTCAGGCTGTACAGTCTGGGATGAAAATGCCATCCCCTACCTGGACCTCTACGGAGGGCATGCCGTGATCTCAATAGGGCATTCCCATCCTCACTATGTGGAGAAAATAAGCAGGCAACTGGGCAACATCGCCTTTTACTCCAACTCCGTCCAAAATCCCTTGCAGCAGGAACTGGCCGAAAAACTGGGCGAATTATCGGGTTATTCAACCTACAGGCTTTTTCTCTGCAACTCAGGGGCAGAAGCCAACGAAAACGCGATCAAACTGGCATCGTTCGTAACTGGCCGGAAAAAATTTATTTCCTTCACCGGGGGCTTTCACGGCAGGACTTCTGCAGCAGTGGCGCTCACCGACAATCCGAAAATTGTAGCCCCGGTGAACCAGACTTCCAACGCCCTTATTTTGCCTTTCAACGATATTGACACACTGAATGAGGCATTTGCCACGGAAGAGATTGCCGGAGTTTTGGTAGAGGGCATCCAGGGAATCGGGGGGATCAGATTACCAGAGCCCGGATTTCTGAAGGAGGTGGAGAGACTCTGCCGTCAAAACGGAGCATTGCTCATTCTCGATGAAATTCAGAGCGGATACGGACGTTCCGGGAAATTTTTCGCCCATCAGTACGATGGAGTCCGCCCCGATATCATCACGATGGCAAAAGGCATGGGAAACGGGTTCCCAATAGGCGGACTCCTTATTTCGCCCGGCATTGAGCCATGGCACGGGATGCTGGGGACCACCTTCGGAGGCAATCACCTGGCCTGCGCCGCTGCAATTGCCGTGCTGGAAGTCATGCAATCGGAAAATCTCATCGCAAAAGCAGCTGCTACAGGTGAATACCTGATGGAAAAGCTCAGACAATCGGAAGGTAAATTTATGGTCAGGGGGAGAGGACTCATGATAGGAGTTGAATTTCCCGGCCCTGTCGCCGATATCAGAAAGAGATTGTTGAATGAATTTCATATCTTCACGGGATTCAGCGGTTCAAACATTCTGAGGCTTCTCCCTCCCCTCTCTCTTTCAGTAGATGAGGCGACAAGGTTTACCACTGCACTGGCTACCCTGTTAAAACAGTGAAAAAGTGAAAAAGGCATTTATCAGGTGCCGCTGAATTTTAAAAACCATTTTCTATGATACACAAAAAAATCGCCATCATTGGGGGAGGCAATCTGGGGACAGCCATTGCCACCGGGTTATTGATGTCGGGTGAAGTCGCTCCCGGGAATCTGGCGGTTACCCGCCGCAGGGCAGAGTTGCTGAAAAATCTGAAAGATATGGGTATCCACACGGGCAGCGACAACCAGGAGGTCGTAAAAAAGGCGGATATTGTGATCCTGGCTGTCAAGCCTTACCAGGTGATTGAAATTCTGAAGAACATCCTGCCAGTGCTGAACGGTGACAAAATCCTGATATCCCTGGTTGCCGGTGTCGATCTGAAAGAACTGAGCGCCGTCACCGGAGGCACAATCCCGGTTTTCAGGGCCATGCCCAATACGGCAATCGCCCTGCGGGAATCAATGACCCTGATATCCACCAACGGGAGCGATGAAGGAAAGAGGCAGGTGGTCATTGACCTGTTCAATAAAATGGGGAAGACAGCCCTGATTCCCGATGAATTAATGGCTGCCGCCACGGTGCTTGCCTCCTGCGGTATTGCCTATGCTTTGCGATATATCCGTGCGGCGATGCAGGGAGGTGTGGAGATTGGCTTCGGTGCGGAACTTGCGCAATTTATCACGGCTCAAACCGTACTGGGAGCCTCCAGACTTGTTCTTGAAACCGGGAACCACCCTGAAAAGGAGATTGACAAGGTCACCACGCCAAGGGGAGTGACCATCACCGGACTCAACGAAATGGAAAACAAAGGTTTCAGCGCCTCACTGATACAGGGGTTGCTGGTTTCCTACAAGAAAATTGAGAAACTCGAAAATCCCGGCTGATGCAGTGGAGGTACAAAAAAATAACGGTCAAGGCGGGAAGCAATGTGCTGACCAAAAGCGACGGGACACTCAACGTCCCCGGCATCGCTCATCTGGTTGACCAGATTGCTTTGCTCCACAAAGAGGGTATCGAAGTGGTTCTCGTCACTTCAGGAGCAGTAGCCTCAGGACGGGCAGTACTGACACCCTCCCGTAAAACAGATGCGGTATCGGCAAGGCAGCTCTGGGCAGCACTGGGACAGGTTAAGCTGATGACCCGCTACGCCGATTTTTTCAGGGAGTATGGGTTGGTATGCGCCCAGGTACTCACCACCAAGGAGAATTTTTCAAGCCGGGCTCATTACCTGAACATGAAAAATTGCATCAATACCCTACTGGAAAACAGAGTGGTTCCCATCGTCAACGAAAACGACACCATTTCAGTCACTGAACTGATGTTCACCGACAACGATGAACTCTCCGGGCTCATGGCCACGCTTGCCAACTCCGACGCACTCATCATTCTGAGCAACGTAGATGGCGTTTTCGATGGAAACCCCTCAGATCCCGGTTCAAAGATGATTTCCGTCGTGGGTGAAGATCTCAGCGATGATGAAATTCACATCACCGGAAAAATGTCGGGATTCGGACGGGGAGGGATGAAAACCAAACTCCGTATCGCACGGAAAGTTGCCAGCAGTGGCATCCCGGTCCATGTCGCCAATGGTCATCGCCGGAATATCCTCCTTGACATTATGGACAAGGACAAAGAGGTGCCACATACCTATTTTGTTCCCGTAAAAAAATCATCCTCCGGAGTCAAAAACTGGATTGCCTATTCCGACAGTTTTGCCAAGGCTGCTGTTGTCATCAACAAGGGCGCTGTGGATGCCCTCCACTCCGAAAAGGCAGTCAGTCTCCTGCCCGTGGGTGTCGTGGCAGCAGAAGGTGATTTCAGAACCGGAGATTTGCTGAAGATCGTTGACGAGGACCACCAAACCATTGGTATCGGGAAAGCCCGGTTTGGTTCCGACAAACTGGAGAAGGAGCAAAAATCAGGACACCAGAAACCACTGATCCACTACGACTACCTTTACCTGGAAAACGGGAAATAACCCTATCCCAATATACCGGCACAAAAATGAAAATCACAGCCCAGCTTGAACGAACCCTCGAAGCCTCCCGGCAGATTGCCATACTGGAGGATCAGCTTATCCGCAAGGTTTTGCAGGAAGTAGCCGCTGAAGCCATGAAACAATCGGCTTTCATTGTGGCAGAAAACAAAAAGGATCTGAATCTGATGGAGATGACTGATCCCAGGTTTGACCGGCTGAAACTTACGGCGGAAAGAATTGCGGCCATTGCTGCCGACATACAGCAAGTGGCTGACCTCCCTGCGCCTTCAGGCAGGGTTCTTTCTGAATCAGAAATGCCCAACGGACTGATTATAAAGAAAATAACCGTCCCCTTTGGTGTGATTGGAATTATTTATGAAGCACGGCCCAATGTCACCTTCGATGTGTTTTCACTTTGCCTGAAGTCAGGGAATGCCTGTGTGCTGAAAGGAGGAAGCGATGCCATCCATTCCAATACAGCCATTGTCTCCCTCATCCATGGGGTCCTGGCAAAATTCCACCTTCCCTTGGATACGGTAACCCTCTTACCTGCAGGCAGGGAAGAGACGCTTGAAATGATGCATGCCCGGAATTATATCGACCTGATTATTCCGCGCGGGAGCCAAGGTCTGATCAACTTTGTGAGGGAGAACGCCACCATCCCGGTTATTGAAACAGGAGCAGGAATCTGTCACACCTATTTCGACATGGAGGGGGATCTCCCCAAAGGCGCTTCCATTGTCTTAAATGCAAAAACCAGGCGGCCTGCCGTATGCAATGCCCTCGACTGCCTGATCATCCACCAGGGCAGGCTCAGTGATCTTCCTGAACTCACCGCCCCGCTTGCGGATAAAGAGGTGCTCATCTTTGCCGACGAACCGGCACACCGCGTGTTGTCGGAGTGTTATCCCGCACACCTGCTTCTTCCGGCCACTGAGGATTCCTTCGGAACTGAATTTCTCTCCCTCCGGATGGCTGTTAAAACCGTTTCTTCACTTGAGGATGCCCTTCTCCACATTTCGATGTTCAGTTCGAAACACAGCGAGGCCATCATTACAGAGAACCCTCAGACGGCCTTTCGATTTACGCAACTGGTCGATGCCGCCGTGGTCTACACCAACGCCTCCACGGCATTTACCGACGGCGCCCAATTCGGACTGGGTGCCGAAATCGGCATCAGCACCCAGAAATTACATGCCCGGGGCCCAATGGCCCTGGAAGAACTGACTACCTACAAATGGATCGTTTCCGGTGATGGACAGGTCAGGCCATAAAATAAGGTCGAGGTCAAGGAACCCATTTGTCGAATTGTTGATTGATTGATTTGCTGATTTGTTTAAAAATCGATAAATCATCAAATCGTTAAATGGGTTGAGGTTGAGATCCGGAAACGTAGTCAGGGAGAAGTTTTAAAAACGTAAATTTGCACAAAACAGAACATGAGACATTTCACA
>CAYYJE010000131.1:0-7959 GCA_964472165.1 uncultured Prolixibacteraceae bacterium
AGGTCTCCTTTCTTTTTTTATTACATCCTGTCAGGCATACTGATTCCCAACATTTCCATCCCGCTTTTCATTATTTTAACGACACTTTCCGAAAGGATAAGCCTGAAATTTCTTTTTTCGACATCAGGTTCGTTGAGGATGGAGTGGTCGTGATAAAATTGGTTGAATTCCCTTGCGATCTCGTAGCAATAGTTAGCCAGGAGGGCAGGGGAGTAAGTGGAAGCGGCTTCTGCTACCACCGACGGAAATTCTGAAATGGTTTTCAGAAGTTCTCTTTCTTTTTCCTCAAGAATTATTCCTGCGGAAAAGCCTGAGGTAAGGCTGAGCTTGTTTTCCCGGGCTTTGCGAAGTACCGACATAATCCGTGCGTGGGTATACTGGATGAAGGGGCCGGTATTCCCATTGAAGTCGATCGATTCTTCCGGATTGAAAGTCATATTTTTGCGGGGATCTACTTTCAGAATGAAATATTTCAGTGCACCGAGTGCGATCATTTTGTAGATGTTTTCAGCCTCTTCTTCCCCTGCATCTTCAAGTTTTCCTAAACTCTGTCCCATTTTTCTGGCGACCTCCACCATTCCGGAGATAAGGTCGTCGGCATCTACCACGGTTCCTTCACGTGATTTCATCTTGCCGGAGGGGAGTTCCACCATTCCGTAGGAGAAATGGTAGAGTTCCCGTCCCCAGCGATATCCCAGTTTGTCGAGGAGAAGGGAGAGAACCTGGAAATGGTAATTTTGTTCATTTCCTACCACGTATATCATTTTTCCGATAGGGTAGTCGCCGAAGCGCACTTTGGCGGTTCCGATATCCTGGGTCATATAGACCGAAGTGCCGTCGCTGCGCAGGAGTACCTTGTGGTCGAGTCCGTCAGCGGTGAGATCTGCCCAAACAGAGCCATCATCGCGGCGATAAAAAAGGCCTTCATTGACACCCCGCAGAATTTCTTCCTTACCCATGAGGTAGGTTTCCGATTCATAATAGATTTTGTCGAAGTCAACGCCCAGGTTTCGGTAGGTGATGTCAAAACCCTGGTAAACCCAGCCGTTCATCATTTTCCACAGGGCCACGGTTTCTTCGTCGTGGGCTTCCCACTTCCGGAGAAGTTCGCGGACTGCCTGCATTGAAGGAGCCTGGTTTTCTGCCTCCGCGGGTACCATTCCCCCGGATACCAGCGCAGCCACCTCCTTCTTGTATTGCTTGTCAAACATTACATAAAAGTCGCCTACAAGGTGGTCGCCCTTGATGCCCGTACTTTCAGGAGTCTTCCCTTCGCCCCATTGTTGCCAGGCATACATTGACTTGCAGATGTGTATGCCCCGGTCGTTGACGATGTTGGTTTTCACCACCTTTTTCCCGTTTCCCTTCATGATCTCAGCCAGCGAAAAACCCAGCAGGTTGTTGCGGATGTGCCCCAAATGGAGAGGTTTGTTGGTATTGGGGGATGAATATTCGATCATCACCACTTCGGCATCATCTCCTGCGGATTTTAGTCCGTAGTGCTCAGTGGCATGAGCTTCCAGGAGGAGGTCCAGCCATACCCTGTCGTGGAGCGAGATGTTGAGGAAGCCGTTCACCACGTTAAACCGCGCGACTTCGGGAGCGTTGTCAAGGAGGTATTGGCCGATCAGGGTGCCGGTATCCACCGGAGATTTCCGGGCTGCTTTTACCAGGGGAAAGACCACCAGGGTCAGGTCGCCTTCGAATTCCCTGCGTGTCTGCTGCAACTGGATCATGTCCTCCCCGGGTGTGAAGTGAAAGAGCTTTTCCACCCCTTCCCGCAGGTGATTCTGCAGGAGTATGTCAATTTTCATTTCTTATTTTTTTTAGACCGGCAAAGATAATGTTTTTGGCGCTACCCAATGATTCTTCCTCCGGACTTGTCCCCCGGAACTATCAACCGATACAAAAAAAGGCCCCTGCACCGGCAGAGGCCCACTCCTTTTATATCGTTTTACTGTTAAAGCGTATGGATGACCAGTCCTGAGCGAAGTTTGGGTTCAAACCAGGTGGTCTTGGGTGGCATGATATTCCCGGAGTCTGCGATCCGTATCAGCTGGTCCATCGAAACAGGATAGAGGGCAAAGGCTACTGTCATATGGCCGGAATCGACCCTTTTCTGAAGTTCCCCGAGGCCGCGGATTCCCCCGATGAAGTCGATTCTTTGGGAAGTGCGCAGGTCTTTGATCCCAAGGACAGGTTCCAGGATTTGGCGCGAAAGAATGGTGACATCGAGGACGCCGATGGGATCATTGTCATCGTAGGTACCTTCAAGAGCTGTAAGCCGGTACCAGCTTCCTTCGAGGTACATGCCGAATTCATGGAGACGGGCAGGGCGAAGTTCCAGGGTACCGGTTTTCTCTATGCGGAAACCCTTCTTCAGCTTCCCCAGGAATTCTTCCGGGGTAAGGCCGTTAAGGTCCTTCACTACCCTGTTATAGTCCATAATCCGGAGCTGGTTGTCGGGAAAGTGAACCGCCATGAAGAAGTTGTATTCTTCCCGGCCGGTATGATGAGGATTGTGAGCCTGTTTTTCAGCTCCTATCCTCGCAGCTGCAGCGGTGCGGTGGTGTCCGTCGGCCACGTAGGTGAAAGGTACTTTTTCTGTGAAGAGCGCTTCAATGCGGTCGTTATCCTCCTGGCTTATCACAGGCCAGAAATGATGACCGAAGCCATCCTCTGCAATGAAGTCATATTCGGCTGGCTGGCTTTTCACAATGCGTTCCACAATGGCATCGATTTCGGGAACTGCCTTGTAGGAGAAGAATACCGGCTCAATGTTGGCATTCAGATGCCGGGTAAGCACCATGCGGTCTTCCTCCTTGTCGGGACGGGTGAGTTCATGTTTTTTAATAATTCCCTTTTCATAGTCCATGCAGGCGGCACATCCCACAATTCCATACTGGGTGCGACCTTCCATGGTCTGGGCGTAGATGTAATACCGGGGACCAGGATCCTCGAGGAGCCATCCCTGTTCCCTGAAGGCGGCAAAATTCTCCACAGCCTTGTTGTAGACCGTTTCGGAGTGGATGCCGGTACCGGGAGCACATTCGATTTCGGCCCTGGTGATGCGCAGCAGCGACCGTTCCCTGCCTGCGGCCATGCGTGCGGCTTCTTCGCTGTTCATTACGTCGTAAGGAAGGCAGGAAAGCTCTTCCACAATCTCTCGCGGAGGCCGTAACCCCTTGAATGGTTTTATTATTGCCATTGTGAATTTGGATAAAGATATTTTTCACCGCTGAGGCCCGGAGACGCAAAGTTTGTTTTATTCCTCGCGTTTTCGTGTCTTCGCGGTGAAGTTATTTAATTAATTTACGCGGCATGTCACATCTCCGTTTTCAAAGAATGCCACGATTTGCTCAGCGGCAGCCATTCCGGCGTTGTTGTTGGCCTCGGCAGTCTGGGCACCCATTTTTTTTGGCGTGGCATAATACCTTCCTTTGAACTTCTCTGCGAAGAGGTCTTTCTGGTCAGGTTCCACATCGGTCAGGTATTTGATACCCGGGTTTTCCTCCATGATACGGATCAGATCCTCCTCGTTGACTACCTCTTTGCGGGCGGTGTTGATAATGAGAGCGTTGTTTCCCAGTTCTTTCAGCACAGGATAACTGACCGAACGGAGATGCTCCCCCTTTGCGGGGACATGGATGGAGACCACGTCACTTTTACGGTAAAGTTCCTCCAGTGATTTTGTGTTTTTAAGGCCGATAGCAGCCGCAGCTTCCTTGCTGTAACGGGTGAAAACGATCACCTTCATTCCCAGTGCGCGGGCTATACGGAATACATTTTGAGCCACAAAGCCAAA
Organism: uncultured Prolixibacteraceae bacterium; assembly: GCA_964472165.1. GTDB lineage: Bacteria > Bacteroidota > Bacteroidia > Bacteroidales > Prolixibacteraceae > UBA1413. Next base: position 3,806 of record CAYYJE010000131.1, read on the forward strand.
TCCGTGGAGTCCCAGGGTGCGTCCGCGGAGTTCACCTCCTGATTTGCCGGAGAACATCTCGCGCAGTCCGTAAATGGCCAGCCCAACGGCCAATTCAGCCACAGCATTGGCATTCTGGCCGGGGGTGTTCATCACTACTATCCCTTTATCCCTGGCATAGTCGCAGTCTATATTGTCATAACCAGCCCCTGCTCTGACGACAATACGGAGATGTTCCGCTGCATCGAGAACTTCACGGTCAATTTTATCACTCCGGATGATCATGGCATCGACACCATTTACAGCCGTAAGCAGCTCACTTTTATCGGTATAGTTTTCAAGCGAAAATACTTTGTATCCTGCCTTAGAAAAAATTTTGTTTATCTTTTCGAAAGCCACGGATGCAAACGGTTTTTCGGTAGCGATCAATATTTTCTTCATGACAGATCTGATTTAGGTGGGGAAATAAAAAACCATGACCGCATGATCCACCCAGAAGGTGAACATACGGTCATGGCTTTCATTTTAGTTTTGTTTTTCGAATTCCTTCATTGCATCCACGAGGGCTTGCACACTTTCAACCGGAAGGGCGTTGTAAAGGGAAGCCCGGAAACCTCCCACGGAACGGTGCCCTGCCAACCCGATCAATCCCTGAGATTTTGCAAAGTCGAGGAATGGCTTCTCCAGTTCTGCGTAATCGGGATTCATGATGAAATTTACATTCATCCTTGACCGGTCGTTGTGGTCAGGAACTGTAGATACGAACATCTTATTCCTTTCGATTTCCGTGTAGAGCATTTCAGCTTTGACTTTGTTGATTTTTTCAATCGCCGGGATACCTCCCAGCTCCTTGAGCCAGATCAGGGTTTGCAGGCAACCGAAAACTGGCAGGGTGGATGGAGTGTTGAACATGGAATCATTATCCACATGGATTTTGTAATCGAGCATGGTGGGAATGCGACGGGTTACTTTTCCCAATGCCTCATTTTTTACAATCACCAGTGTGGCACCTGAAGGTCCCAGATTTTTCTGTGCTCCAGCATAAATCAGGTTGTATTTGGATACATCCACCGGCCGGCTCAGAATATCGGACGACATGTCGCAAATCAGGGGCACTTTTACGTCTGGATCACTGAAAATTTCAGTCCCGTAGATGGTATTGTTGGATGTATAGTGAAAATAATCCACATCTTCGGGAACCCCGTAATTTTTTGGAATATAGTTGTAGTTCCTGTCTTTCGAAGAGGCTACTTCGACTACCTCACCCACATAGGTTTTTGCTTCCTTGATGGCTTTGGAAGCCCACACGCCGGTATTCAGGTAAGCTGCCCTGGTTTCAAGAAAATTCATGGGAGCCATGAGAAACTGCAGACTGGCACCTCCCTGAAGGAATAGCACAGTATACCCTTCGGGGATGTCGAGCAGTTCTTTGACCAACTGGCGTGCCTGATCCATCACCGCGATAAATTCCTTGCTGCGGTGTGATACTTCCATTACCGATAAATCAGTGCCGGCAAAGTTTAACACGGCTTCGGCTGTTTTTGCTTTTGTGAATTCGGGCATTATTGAAGGACCCGCATAAAAATTGTGTTTTTTCATAATTATGGATTTTATTTGTTGGTCTTTTAAAATATCCTCAGATAAAAGGAAATTTTACTACTTCGGCAGGAACTTTCTTGTCGCGGATTCCCACGTAAATGGTAGTTCCGAATGCGGCCCAGGCTTTTGAAATATAGCCCATTCCAATGCCCTGATTCAGAACGGGTGACATGGTTCCGGATGTGACCTTTCCAATGAGCGAACCTTCTGCATTGAACAGGGGATAGTCGTGCCGGGGAATTGCCCTTTCGCGCATCACGAATCCACGAAGTCTCCGTGAAATTCCCTCTTTTTGCTGCATTGCCAGAAAATCACGGTCTACAAATTTGCGGTCACCGCCAAATTTGGTAATCCATCCAAGACCTGCCTCAATGGGCGAGGTAGTATCATCGATGTCGTTGCCATAGAGACAAAAACCCATTTCCAGACGCAGGGTGTCCCGGGCTCCCAATCCAATGGGTTTGATGCCGAATTCCGCCCCGGCTTCAAAAACCGCGTTCCAGATCTTTTCGGCATCTCCGTTGTGCAGGTATAGCTCAAACCCTCCGGCACCGGTATAGCCAGTAGCCGAAATAATTACATCACTGATCCCTGCAATCTCACCGGTTATGAATGTATAATACTTCAATTCCGACAAATTGACGAAAGTCAGTTTTTGTAAGGTCTCTTTTGCTTTAGGTCCCTGAATTGCCAGCTGACTGATCCGGTCCGAAGAATTTTCCAGCTCAGCACCCATGCTGTTCAGGCTGTTAAGCCACTCCCAGTCTTTTTCAATGTTGGAGGCGTTGACTACCAGTAAATATTTTTCGGGTGAAAAACAATAGGCCAGATAATCGTCCACAATACCTCCCTTCCCGTTTGGAAAACAGGTGTATTGAGCCTGACCCGGAGTAAGCCCTGAAGGATCATTCGATCCGGCATGTTTGAGCAGTGCCAGCGCCTGGGGCCCTTTTACCCATATCTCACCCATGTGTGAAACATCAAAAACGCCGACCCCGTTTCTCACCGTAAGGTGTTCATCCTTGATGCCACTGAATTCGATGGGCATTTCAAACCCCGCGAATTCAACCATTTTACCTCCTGCAGCCTTATGAAGGCTGTTAAAAGCTGTTTTCTTTATCATATTTTATCCGGTTGTATTGTTCTTACAATCACAAATCAATGTCCTCCAAATTCCTGACAGTGACCCTTTTCCCGGGGATGCTTCGGAAACTTCAAAAATAGGCTTTCGATTCGTGTAAATAAATGAAAAATATCACTAATTGTATCCTGCCACATCCCGGTTGTGACCCTGTAAAGGTAGTAATTTCAGGTTGGAAAATTTTCAAAAAAAAAACAGCGCTGCCTGATCGTGCAACGCTGTCTGTTTTTGAATCCTTAATTTCTGAAAATCAACTCGTCTTCTTTGACATCAACCCAAATGGGTTTCTCTTTTTCCAGAATCCCCGAAAGGAGTTTTCGCGAAAGCTCATTGAGGATAAATTTCTGTAACACTCTCTTTACAGGTCTGGCTCCGAATTGAGGATCATAACCCACGGCGGCCAGCCATTCCACAGCCTCTCCGGTGATGTGGACCGTGAATCCCTGCCTGGTGACCCGCTCCGTGATTTTTAGAAACTGCAACCTGACAATTTCTTTGATATCCTCTCTACTCAGTGGGGTGAAGATAATGGTGTCGTCAATCCGGTTTAAAAATTCAGGCCGGATGGTTCTTTTCAGAAGTTCCATCAACTCTTCCCGGGTTTCTTCGATGATCTCCGCCGTGTTGGTTGCAGTAATCCTGGAGAGGTTTTCCTGGATAAGCTGCGATCCCAGATTGGAAGTCATTATGATGATGGTATTTTTAAAATTTACCACCCGTCCTTTGTTGTCGGTCAGCCTGCCATCGTCGAGTACCTGGAGGAGCACATTGAAAACATCGGGGTGTGCCTTTTCTACCTCGTCGAACAACACCACGGAATAGGGTTTGTGTCTTACCGCTTCGGTAAGCTGACCTCCTTCGTCATACCCTACATATCCGGGAGGACTGCCGATCAGCCGGGTTACGGAGAATTTTTCCTGGTATTCCGACATATCGATCCGGGTTATGCTGTTTTCATTGTCGAAGAGATATTCCGCGAGCGCTTTGGCAAGTTCGGTTTTCCCCACTCCTGTGGATCCCAGAAAGATAAACGATCCGACGGGCCGTTTTTCATCCTGGAGTCCGGCACGGCTTCGCCTTACGGCATCAGAGACTGCAGCAATGGCTTCGTGTTGTCCGACAACCCTTTTGTGAAGCTCATCTTCCATATGGAGCAGCTTTTCTCTTTCACTTTGCAGCATTCGTGAAACCGGGATTCCCGTCCAACGGGAAACCACACCTGCAATGTCTTCCGCATCCACCTCTTCCTTAATCAGGGCTCCTGTTTGATGGATTTTTTGCAATTCCTCCTTAAGTTGTTCGATCGCACTTTCTTTCTCCCTGATTCTTCCATACCGCAATTCCGCCACCCTGCCATAATCACCCTGCCTCTCGGCCTGGTCGGCTTCGAAGCGGATCTCTTCAATTTCAGATTTGTTCTTCTGAATGGCGTCCA
>CAYYJE010000132.1:0-4767 GCA_964472165.1 uncultured Prolixibacteraceae bacterium
CCTTTGTCGACTGGACAGGCCGTCAGACTGCCCTGGTCAGGGAATCCTTTATGGCAGGCTCTTCGGGGGAGATCCGCGTTAAAAAATGGTTCCTGCAGAACTATGTCCTCCTGAACCACCTGGCCCATACGGCAGAAAGGATAGAAGGACAACATATTAAAGATTATTTTGGCTTTTCTCTTCTCACCGGGATAAGTTTGGGAACCGAAGCTTCCCTTCACGGAGAAATCAAAGGAGGCCTGCTTTCCTCGCTGTACCGGGAGCGGTCGGTCACCGACGGATTTCAGACCAGTCACAGCTTCTATGCGGAAGGGATGGGCCGGTACCGGAATTATGCGCTAAAAACCACCCTGCAACATGGGGATCCCCTTCAGTTTGCCCATGGCGATCCGCTTTACCGCTTCGACAATTACCTGCGTACCGACGCCATCTGGTACTTCATCAACCATGAAAAGGTCAAAGGCCGCTTCAACTGGTCGTTCCATGCAGTCAACGGCCGGGTTGACCAATCGCAGCAATTGTCCCTGGTTGTAACCCTGTAATACGGATACCGGCAGTCATCCGTCAGGGGAGAACACCGCGGCTTATTCCACGATTTTCATCTCATCGATCAGATAGCCGGCCCCGGCAAATTTGTCGATAAGGAAGAGCGCATAGCGGATATCGAGCGATATATTGCGGCAGATGGACGGGTCGTACATGATGTCGCTCATGGTACCTTCCCAGCAGCGGTCAAAGTTGATTCCGATCAGATGGCCGTCACTGTTGATCACCGGACTGCCGGAGTTCCCCCCTGAGGTATGGTTCGACGCCACAAAACAAACCGGCAAACGGCCATCCTGGCCATATCTGCCATAATCCCCGTTATTGTAGAGTTCCTTTAACCGGTCGGGAACATCATAATCGTAGATCTCCGGGTTGTCTTTTTCCATGATCCCCTTCAGGGTGGTAAGATGGGTATAGTAAATCCCGTTTTGGGGTTCATATCCTTCTACTTTGCCATAGGATACACGAAGGGTGGAATTGGCATCGGGATAGAGGGCGTTGCCCTCTTCCATTTTCAGGATGCCGGCCACGTAATGTTTCATCCCTTCCTCGATTTTTGACTCCAGGCTTAGTTGCCCGGGCTGTATTTCCGAATCATAATGGGTCCGCAAGGAAAGAAACAGAGCCATAAGGGGATCTTTTTCGATCTTTCGCAACTTCGCGGGATCGCTTTCCGCCAGGAAAGTCCGGAGTCGCAAGGAGTCGACGAGGATACTTTTGCGGTAAATTTTTTCGATCAGCTTACGGTCGCTGGTTTTCTTCATAAAGGCGGGAAAACCCGCAGGCAGATCTTCCGGGCGAAGGTCGCGGACCAGCAGTGGCAACAGCCGGGTAATCAATGCCTCGTCGACCGGTTGATGGAAATTTTTATAAAATCCGGAAATCAGCCTGTCTAGTGAATTCCTGGCGTTGTCGGTAACAGCATCCTCCCTTTCCACCTGATTCAGGAATACCCTGACATAATTGGCAATGGTAAAAGCTTCCACCCCACCGGTGACGATCTCACTGTAATAATCGGCAGCCCTGGCAACCGGGGCATAGGCACGGTGGTATTCATCCGACTCCCTGAAGAAATTTTCATAGTTGTCCTGCCAGAGATTGTGTTGTCTGGCCCAGGTTTCGAATTGTTTTTCAAACTGTTCCTTCTTTTCCAGGGCATTGTAATTTTCGAGTCCCTGCACCTCGCCCTGCCACTTTTTCCATGCATTGCTGATGCCGGCGTATTTTGCAGCGTACTGAATCCGCACGCCGGGATTGTCTTTCATAAATCCGTTCAGCACATCCAGTTTGATATCCCTGATGGCAATTCTTTCCGGATTGCGCTGACTTACAATCAGATTCACTGCTTCAGACGTAAGAAAGCGTGTGGTGCGGCCGGGATAGCCGAATACCATGGTAAAGTCGCCGTGTTGGACACCCTTCAGGGAGATGGGAAAAAATTTTTTGGGTTTGAAGGGAACATTCCCTTCAGAATAAGGGGCAGGCTCGTTGTCCTTGCCGGCGTATATCCGGAAGAGTGAAAAGTCACCCGTGTGGCGGGGCCATACCCAATTGTCGGTGTCGCCCCCGAATTTTCCGATGGAAGAGGGAGGAGCCCCCACCAGCCTCACATCAGAATAGATTTTGTAGACGTGAAGGAAATATTGGTTGCCATAAAAGAAAGGCCTGACCTGGGCCCTGAGCTTTCCTCCGCCGGAAGCCTCCCTTTCAAGGACGGAGCTGTTTTCCAAAATCTTTTTAGATCTGGCATTTTCCTCGGTCAGGAGATCGGTGCCCTCCAGAACCTTTGAGGTCACATCCTCCATATATTCCAGAAAACTCACGGTCAGTCCGGGACAAGCCAACTCCTCTTCCCGGTTTCCTGCCCAGAAACCATGAGTCAGGTAATCATTTTCAACTGTACTGTGCCGCTGGATCTGTCCATACCCGCAATGGTGATTGGTGATAAGGAGTCCCTGATCCGAAATCAGTTCCCCGGTACATCCCCCGCCGAAGATCACCACCGCATCCTTCATGCTGGCGTGATTCACATCGTACACATCTTCAGCCGTAAGCCGGAAACCCATTCGCTGCATCTCCTCAATGTTCAGCTTTTTCATCAAAGAGGGGACCCACATCCCTTCTTTTGCCAAAAGGGATGACGTAAAAAATAAAAGAGAGCACAGTAAACCTGGTAGTTTTCTCATGAAACGGAACTTTATATTTATTGGAATTTCAGATCCTCAAATATAAAGATTCCGCGTAAAGCAAAAAAGGAATGCTATTTGAATATATCCTCTTCTTTCTGATATCCTTCGGAGACTACAGTGAGTTTGAGATTGTCGCGGGTAACCACCACTCCGTTTTCAAGCACGGAAGGAACCAGCCGCTCACCATTGCTGGTAGTTTGGAAGGTGCGCCCGCACTCCTCTCCTTTTGCCAGCTTCACGGCAATTTCTGCAGCCGCGCCTGCCATCTTTTGAATCGGTTTAAAAATGGTACAGGTTTGAGTGCCTTTCACCAGTTCCTGCAGATTCCTCAGGTCGGCATCCATCCCCGCCACCAGCACTTTTCCGCTTAATCCCTTGCTTTCCAATGCCTTGATTGTACCCAGTGCGATGGCGTCGTTCCCTGCTATGACCGCATCAATTTTGTTGCCCGACTTTTGAAGCATCTCCAGAGTCAGGTTGTAACCTTCCTCCTCGCTCCATTGTTCCGTGAACGTATTGAAAACCATTTTTATGTCGCCTTTCTCGATGAGCGGGGAAAGCACATTCATTTGCCCCAGGTACAGGAACTGGCTGTTGTGGTCGTTCCGGGCCCCGCCTATCAGAGCATAATTCCCCTGAGGTTTAATTTTAGTCAGGTATTCGGCCTGAAGTTCCCCGATCTCCACATTGTCGGTCGACACATAATAATCAAGCTTGCAATTCAGAATAAGCCTGTCGTATGAAATTACCTTCACATTGTTCTGATGGGCTTCCTCCACGATCCGTGCAGCAGCAAACTGATCTACAGGCACCACTACAAGGATTCCAATCCCTTCACTCAGGAGTTGCTGTGCCTGTTTCAGCTGGGTTTCGGCATTATTGCCAGCCTCCACAACGGTAACGGTTCCACCGAGTTCCTCGACTTTGCTTACAAAGTAATCCCGGTCATTTTCCCATCTTTCCTTGTCAAATGCATGGAGCATCAGTCCGACTTTCACGGGTTCCGGCTTTTGGCAACCTGACAACAAAAAAACGGTGAGGACTAAAGTTAAAAGTCTCACAACAAGTTTCATAATAGTTCTGGTTTTGATTTCTTATTATTACTGTACGAAAGAACGGCAATAATAGTTTAACAAAACTGCAAAAATGATAAGAAGAATAAGGGTTTCCGGAAGCTTCGGTCAGAAGGCAAGAATTTCGGTGTACAACCGTTGAATGGGCAGCCCTACCACATTGTAATAGGAACCTTCCACCCGGGTTATCCCTGCCATTCCGATCCATTCCTGAATGCCGTAAGCCCCGGCCTTGTCATAAGGATTGAAGTTTTCCACATAAAAGTTGATCTCGCGGTCGGAGAGTTCTTTAAACTCGACATGCGTCACGGCATGAAAAGTCCGCTCTTTAATCCTGCTTTTCAAACAAACTCCCGTCACTACCTGGTGAATATGCCCGCTCAGTTTCCGGAGCATTTCCCTGGCCTCAGCCTCACCCGAAGGTTTTCCCAATACCTCACGCCGCAGCCATACAATGGTATCGGCAGCAATCAGCAGGTCATTTTCACCAAGAGAAGCTTCAAATGGTTTGGCTTTCTGCCTGGCCAAGTAAACGGGGATCTCGAGCATTCCCAGGTTTTTCGGATAACTCTCAGGGACATCAACGGATTGAACCGTAAAAGGAACTCCCAGTTCTGTGAGAAGCTGTATCCTTCGCGGAGACTTGGTAGCCAGGATATAGTGATAAGAGGGGAACCAGTTCACTTGCATCAATTTATAAGGATTCTACAATAAATTCAATACTGGAAAGAGTTTGGGATGTCCGCGGTTAATGAGAAAGCGGATAAAAAGCGACATTGCAGTTACAATGCCTGTGTCAGACAATCCTCCGGGGAAGGCCATTTGTCCTGCGACCGCATAACCTGTTCGATGACATCCCTGACACAACCCATTCCGCCTTTCCTGTCAGAGATGTACCTGGCAATTCCTTTTATTTCCGGGACGGCATCGGCAGGACAGGTAGGAATACCCACTCTCAT
>CAYYJE010000132.1:4867-7870 GCA_964472165.1 uncultured Prolixibacteraceae bacterium
GCTGATTTCAGTTTTGCAGGCACTTCCTTTTTCTCAGGCGTCAGATTCTCCCAGAAAAGGTTGTGGTTGTAATAACCACCTCCGTTGTTTCTGAGCGTTGCGTTGTATTTGCTGATGTTCTGCATGATTTCCTCCAGCGGGGTCTCCAGCAAAGCTGCTTCGGTAGCGGCTTTCATGAAGTTGTCGTAATACCCGCGATGATGTTTGGTGTAATGCAACTCCATGGTTTGTGCATCAACATGGGGTTCCAGGGCATTGAAAGCGTATTTAAGCTCAGGGAAAAGGTGCCCCTCAAATTTCTGGTTTCCTGAAGCACAGCTGGAAAAGGCTCCGGATAGTGTGAGCGCTATAGCCGTCACTGCGACAAAGGCAAACAATACTATTTTTTTCATCCGATTCATTTTTTTTGTTTTCATTACAACACACCCGGATTAAAAAGGTTCATCATCTTGCCCGTTACGATGTGATTTTCTTATACTTTTGAAACCAGTGTCTGAATTCCATGAAAGTAACATTGATTATTGTCACTTACAACAGACCGGATGCCCTGGGAATTATCCTTAAGAGTATCCGGAGGCAGCACGTGTTGCCTGATGAAGTAATCATTGCCGATGATGGTTCGGGACCTGAAACTGCAGAACTCATCAGGGAAGCCGCCAGAACGTTCCCTGTTCCGCTGAAGCAGGTATGGCAGGAGCACAAGGATTTCAGAGCCGCGGCTATCCGGAACAGGGCTATCAGGGAAAGCAGCGGTGACTTTTTAATTTTCTCAGACGGAGACCTTGTGTTTCATCCGAAGTTCGTGTACGACTATATCAGGCGGAGTTCATCCGGTACGGCCCTTATCGGGTCGCGCCTCTTTTTAAATCCAGAAGCAACGCTCCACATCCTGAAAGAGGGGGAATTCCGGGGTATCTCGCCCCTGGTATCGCGATCCATCGCGAAAAACCGGTTGAATTCGGTGCGGATTCCCATTCCGGGAATTGTTGTCCCCACCGCTAATTTTTCTCTCCGGATGCGGGGAGGTTTACTCGGGGTTTTCAGACCCGACATCGAACGTGTCAACGGATGGAACGAGTCGTTTACAGGCTGGGGGCTTGAAGATACGGAACTGGTGGCCAGATTATTCAACTCGGGGATCCGGTTTAAGAAAATGAAATTTGCCGGCCTGACGTACCACCTGTGGCATCCTGAAGCAGACCGCAACTCGCTGGGCAGCAACAGGGAACTGTTGCAGAAAACTGTGAATGAAAAGCTCACCTGGTGCAGTCACGGGATTGTCACAGACTGACATTCCGGTAACTGGCAGGGAAATGCCACAGGAAGAGGGAATAAAAAAAGCAGAAAAACGAAAGGCCCATATGGGTTTCAAGGTTGGCATCCCCCAAATTGACGATTGCCATTGAAAGCAGAAAAAACCAGAGCAGAAAATTACGGCGGTGGCCCTCCCTGAACAGGGGAATAAGGATCATGGCCATGATAAACAGGAATCCGGGGATTCCGAATTTCACCAGATAATTGAGGTATTGGTTGTGGGAAGGACCCTGATTCTCGGGAATCAGTTGCGACTCCATCTCTCTGTAGGCTTCCGCATATCTGATTTTCCAGCTGCCAGTCCCGATACCGGTAACAGGAAATTTCCTGATCAGCACCAAAGAGGCTTTGATGTATTCAATCCGTTGTGAAAATGATTGGTTATTGGGATCCCCTGAGTGAAAATAATGATCGAGTTCCCAGATTGTTTCATACAGCCTTGGGTATAACGAAAACCCCCAATTCACATAAAGTTTATTGGCAATCCCGTTTTCGATAGCCCTGATATCTTCGGGAGTCAGCCGGCTAATTCCCACACTGTCCTTCCGCAGCCCCTTGCTGGTAAGATACCTGATCAGGGTAGCACTGCAGGGATATCCACCCCCATCGATGCTGTCGTACTTGATACCAGCCACCTTGTTCCATTCCTCACGGAGTTCCTGTTCACAGATGTAGGCTTTTACCCAATAGCCGTTCTCTTTTTCCCTGGCATTGAAATCAAAATAGTAAGGATTTCCGGAAAGGGAAAACCGGTCAACTTTTTCCGGATTAAGTGGTTCCACGCCATAAAAAACGGAAATCACCCTGAAGAGGTAAAAGGCAGGTATTGCCACCAGAGCCAGCAGTATCAGTGACAGTACCTGCTTCCGTGTCCGGTTTCTTTGTCTTACGATAAAAATAAGCAAGACGAGGAACGCAGTACCCAAAAATGCCACAACGCCGGTCATGGATTTGAGCAGGAAAAGAAAAAATATCATCCATACCGGAAAAAGAAACCAAACTATCCGGTATTTTTTGACAGATGGCAAGCCATTGCCGGTTAACAAAAGCCAGAATGCAATGATGATGGCCAATAGGAGCTGGAACGAGAAACGTATATGGGAAATAAAAACAATATCACGGAAATCTGTAATCTGAAAATAATCGCGGAACACCAGGCGGAAGGATGCCAGAAGGGTGGCAAAAAATACGGATACGCAAAAAATGACCAGCAGACGGATAAACCGCTCGGGGGTAAGCAGGGGAGAAAGGAAGAAAGCAGTGGGTATGATGATCCAGAAGACGACCTTTTTCAATTCGTACACTGCAAAAGGAACGTCTTTGGAGAAGATCATGCCCGCCAGATAAACGCCGAAAACCGAAGTGATCATTGCCAGGCTGAGCCATGAGCCGTGGGGAACCGAAGGATGTTTCCAGGAGTTCAACAGGATTGCCTGCACCAGGAGCAGACCTGCGGCGATGCTGACCATAGCTTCTGAGAAGGGAAGGAACCACACAAAGAGGATCAGGCTGTAGTAGAAGCTATTTTCGCGCCAGTAATCAAGGTTAAAGTCTGGTTTCATGCAGGCATTGGACAAATCTGGGGAATAAACGGGATGCTTCGGGATATATTGCATAGGGGGAAGGATACTCCGGCGTGGGGTATCAACAAAAAACTCCGGCTCAATAAAGAACCGGAGTTTGATAAGT
>CAYYJE010000133.1:0-7838 GCA_964472165.1 uncultured Prolixibacteraceae bacterium
GCAATCAGCGAGAACGGATTTCTCTTTGATCCCGGAAGTGGGGAATCTTATACCACCAATCCTGTGGCGAAAGAGATTATTTTCATGCTGAAGCAGGGTATTCCGGCTGAAGAGATCAGTGTTACCCTTGCCAGCAGATATGAAGTGGATGAAATTACACTGGAAAAAAACCTGATTGATTTTTATGCCATGTTGCGTCATTTCAACCTTTGTGAGGAGAACGGACAATGAGCGGAAAACCCATATGCATTGCTGTTACGGGGTTGAACAACACAGACAATCCGGGTCCGGGGGTTCCGTTAATACGGGGAATAAGGGATTCAGGACTTGATGTAAAAATTATCGGACTGGCCTACGAAAATCTGGAACCCGGGATTTATATGCCGGGGATTACCGACAAGACCTACCTGATTCCTTACCCCTCTTCCGGGACTAAAGTCTTTTTAAACCGGATCATTGAAATCCATGAAAGGGAGCATATCGACCTGATCATCCCCAATTTTGATGCGGAATTGTATACGTTCATCAAATCAGAGAAACTCCTTGCCCAGCAGGGAATCCGCACCTTCCTCCCCACACTTGAGCAATTTGAGGAACGGAGTAAAGCGTTGCTGCCGGCGTTTGGGAAAAAGTATGGATTCAAGGTTCCTGACTCCTTGGAAATGATCCACACCAACGACATCCGCAATCTGAAGGAAGGGTATGATTTTCCGGTATTGGTGAAAGGCAAGTTTTATGATGCTTATTTTGCCTATAACGAAGAACAGGTTTCCGCGCATTTTCACAAAATAGCCGCGAAATGGGGTCTTCCAGTGATTGTTCAGGAGTATATCAAAGGGACGGAAGTCAATGTGGTTGCACTGGGTGACGGTACCGGCCGGACTGTCGGGGCTGTCTCCATGCGAAAACAATACATCACCGACAAGGGAAAAGCATGGGGCGGCATCACCATCGATGATCCCCGCATGATGGAAATCACAAGGGAGCTGATTGCCAAAACAAAATGGAAGGGAGGCATGGAGCTTGAAATGATCAGAACCACCTCAGCGGAATATTACCTGATCGAGATCAATCCCCGGATTCCAGCCTGGGTATATCTGGCTGTTGGCGCCGGACAAAATATCCCCGAAGCCCTGGTGAAGCTGGCCATGGGGATGGAAGTTCCTTCCATGGAAGATTACCAGACCGGGAAAATGTTCATCCGTTACTCCTGGGATATGCTCGGCGACATCAGCCAGTTTGAAAAAATTACCATGAACGGGGAGCTTTGAAATACGGTAAACGGTTATCAGTTATCAGTTTCGGTAACAGGTGGCCGGTAATCATTGATCGACAGGGATCTATATATGTAATACGCAGACGATAATTATCTTGACAATATGACAACGCTGAAGGGTTTTAATACAGTGAATTCCATGGAAGCAAAGGCAAAATTGAAGCTCCTCGCGGCAGAGCCGACGAGGAATCCGATTCCGTCAAGGACTTCTTTAGTGTCTTGTTCGCTTGCCCCGCGGCAGAGCCGACGGAGAATGCGCTCACCGGAATTCACTATCTTTTTTTTATTCCTGTTTTTGGTACTCCAAGGGTTGAAAAGCAGTGCCCAGGTCACTCTGGAAAGGAGCTACGACCATTCCCTGACTGTGACAAAAATCAACCAGACAGCCTACAAGTTTTACCTGATGGATGTAGCAAACAGCAAATGTGATATTTACAACCTGGACCATACCCTCTGGAAGAGCATATCTATCACGCTGCCTGCGAATTATTACCTTTTTGACATCAAATTTGTCACAGAAAACCTTTTTAATACCGACAATTCCATTGAAATCTGGTATTCGGCCTACGAATATGTGAACAACGCTGAAACAGGGAACTACATTTCGGGGATTATCAATGAAAACAAGGATGTCCTGGTGACCACACAGGGAGGTTTGTATGCCTATATCCTCAAAGCAGGTGAAGAGACATACAAACTTTCGGTATATGCCTATGACAAATCGGGCAATATTAAAACTTATATTTACTCCCTGCCTTCATCTTCCACAGCCGCAGCCCATGTATCGGCGATGCTTCCTGACCCATACCCCAACCCTTCTTCAGGCAGCATCACATTACCCCTGTATGAAAATTCACAGGGAGGAATTTTGCAGGTCTCCGCAATTAATGGTCAAGTTATGCTGGAGAAAAAGATTTCGGGTGAGCCCTTTTTGCGTCTCGATATTTCCGGATGGACCCCTGGTGCCTATACTTACAGAATTGTCCGGGGAGGAGAGGCGTCTGTTTCCAAACGTTTTATAATTCACAACTAAAAGTAAATATGGAAAAGATGAGGTACGAGCGCCCGGTCATCAACAAGATTCAGAGCGGGCTACCCGACAAATTCGGGGCCAAATTCCGGGTGGACCCCATGACCGAAATTGAAGGTCATCCGGTGCAGGAACTGCTCGACAAATTTGGATCTCCCCTTTACGTGGTTTCGGAAACCACCATCAGAGAGAGTTACCGAGATCTTTTCCAGGCTTTTTCGTCACGGTATCCGAAAGTTCAGGTAGCCTGGTCTTACAAAACCAATTATCTGGATGCAGTATGCCGGATTTTTCACAAGGAGGGGTCCTGGGCAGAGGTAGTTTCCTGGTTCGAGTACGAAAAAGCGCTGAACAACGGCGTTGATCCCCGGAAAATCATTTTCAACGGTCCCCATAAATCGGAGAGCGAGTTGAAACAATCGATCATGAACGGATCGCTGATTCACATCGACCATTTTGATGAGCTATATCTGATCATCAAGTTGGTGCAGGAGCTTCCAATAAAAGCCAAGGTAGCCATTCGGGTAAACATGGATACGGGAATTTACCCCCACTGGGAACGTTTCGGCTTCAATTATGAAAACGGGGAAGCCTGGAATGCCATCAACCGGATCATGAATACCGAAAATATGGAACTGGTGGGCATCCACACCCATATCGGCACTTATATCATGAGTACCTCGGCCTATGCCATGGCCGCGTCAAAACTTGCCGATCTGGCAGTGCGAACAGACCGGAAATACAATCACAAAGTCAGATACATCGATATGGGAGGAGGTTTTGCTACCAGCAATACGCTAAAAGGGGCATACCTTCCCGGAAGTGACACCTGCCCCTCTTTTGACGACTATGCCGAAGCCATCACAGGGGCCTTACTCAGCTCTGAGATCAGGCCTGAAGACCTTCCCATGCTGATCCTGGAAACAGGCAGGGCACTGATCGACGATGCCGGTTATTTGCTGGGAACCGTAATCGCCAACAAAAGAATGGCAAGCGGACGGCGCGAAATGATCATTGACATTGGAATCAACAACCTCTTCACCTCTTTTTGGTATGAACATACCATTCTCCCCGGAATTCCGGTCACCTCCAATTCGGAAGACACCCAGATATGCGGCCCCCTTTGCATGAACATCGACATCATCCGGCAGGCGGTGCGTTTTCCACTGCTCCAACCGGGAGACCCGGTAGTGATTGAAAGAATCGGCGCCTACAACATGACCCAGTGGATGCAATTCATTACTTACCGTCCCCGTATCATCCTTCTCGGTACCAACGGCGAAGTGGACATAATCCGGGAAAACGAAAATATCGAAACCTTTAAATTACAGGAAAGAATTCCGGCCCGGTTTAAATAATGAAGGAAGACCTGAAAAATATCCTTAAAATCCAGGGGGAAGGTTTCCTGAACAGTTACTCCCAGGTCTTCTTTTCTGACAACAGATGGCTGGCAATCCTCCTTTTAATCGTCAGCTTCCTGGATCCCTATGCAGGGATTGCCGGCGCCCTATCGGTCATTGTCAGCAACCTGACAGCCCGCAGCATGGGATTCTATACTTTTTATATCAGGAAAGGGTACTACGGATACAACAGTCTGCTGGTCGGACTTGGATTCGGATTAACTTTTAACCCGGGGCCGGCCTTTTATCTGCTGGTCCTGGCAGCTGCCCTTCTGACATTGCTGTTTACCATAGCAATACAGGGCTTCCTTTACAAGTATGACCTCCCTTACCTCAGTATTCCCTTTCTCCTCGGAATATGGCTGGTGTTGCTGGCTTCAGGGCAGTTTTCAGCACTGGGGCTCAGTGAAAGGGGAGTTTATACCCTTAACGAATTGTTTGCAGTCGGTGGGAAATCGTTGATTGACTGGGTTGAATGGTTTGATTCCATGATCCCCTCCCAAGGCATCCGTACCTACCTTTTTTCAATGGGGGCCATCTTTTTTCAGTATAATCTCCTGGCTGGAATTCTGATTGCTTTAGGATTGCTGGTCTATTCCCGCATTGCTTTCACCCTTTCGCTTTTCGGCTTTTACCTGGCCTGGTTTTTTTACAAAATTACCGGAGCCGATATTTCCGTTCTTGGGTATAGTTTTATCGGCTTTAATTATATCCTGACCAGCATTGCCCTTGGAGGCTTTTTCATCATACCCTCGCGATGGTCGTATCTGTGGCTGATATGGCTGCTCCCTTTGGTCATCGTTGTGACCGTAAGCCTTCAGCAACTTTTTACCGTTTTCAGACTTGGAGTTTACGCACTCCCTTTCAATATCGTAGTCATCACTTTTTTATATGTATTGAAAATCAGGGAAAAACCAGGACACAGGTTGATAGAGACTAAAATACAACATTTCAGTCCCGAGAAAAACCTGTACCAATTGCATGTTACCAACGACCGTTTCTTTTCCGGAGAGGAAATCCCGGTATCCTTGCCTGTTATGGGTGAATGGACCGTCAGTCAGGCCTATCACGGCGAACACACCCACAAAGGTGAATGGGCCCATGCGTATGACCTGGTCATGTCAGGCTCCGGGGGTGAACAATTCAGGGGAGAAGGATTGACCACACGTGACTATTTCTGCTATGAAAAACCGGTAGTGGCGCCGGCCGACGGAACGGTGGCTGACCTCACCGATGGCATTCCTGACAACCTGATCGGAGACAACAATATTCATCGCAACTGGGGAAACAGCGTAGTAATCAGCCATTCCGGCCATCTTTATTCCCAGGTAAGTCATCTCAAACCCGGATCGATTAAGGTCAGGAAAGGGGATACCGTCAAAAAAGGAGATATACTTGGCCTGTGCGGGAATTCGGGGCGCTCACCCTATCCCCATCTTCATTTTCAGTTGCAGGCAACCCCGCATATAGGGAGCAAAACCCTCCACTACCCTTTGTCCGACTACCTGTTGAAAAAGGATGGGACTCTGACACTTAAAACCCACTCCATCCCTCAGAAAGATGAGAAAATTACCTCCATACAAAACCATCCACTGTTTGAAAAAGCTTTTCACTTTCTTCCCGGAAGAAAACTACGCTTTGAAGTGGCCACCCATCCCCTGAAATGGCTGCAGGGATCCCATAACTGGGAGATCAAAACCGACGAGTACAACAACAGCTACATCGAATGCCTGAGATCAGGCGCAATCGCCTACTTTTACAACAATGGGAACATCCACTATTTCACCAACTACATCGGTACCAAGAAATCACTGCTTTACTACTTCTTTCTGGGCTTTTACCAGGTGATGACCGGCTATTACCAGGGATTGACCATTGAAGATACACTCCCCCCCCACAAAATATATGGAAATCCGAGGCTCTTCCTGCAGGATTTTGTGGCCCCTTTTCACATTTACCTGAAAGCCGCATATAAACTCACCTATCAGCAACTTGACGAAGATTTTTATGCTACGAAAGCCACCCTGAGCGCCACAATCACCAAAACGAAAACGGAGAGGATGGAATTCAGGATTCTGTTGTCAGGTCAATGCATCACTGAATTTCACTTTCTTCATAAAAATCTTGAATTCACAGCCCTATGTACCGAATCCTGATTTTAGCTGCCTTGCTGCTTCTTCCTGCACTCAGACTTTCGGCCCAGGCCGGATGGCAAAAGGTCGATTCTGTGACGTGGCAGCTTTATGCCGGCCAAAAATGGGACTCCCTGCATAAAGAAGCAGAAAAAGCCTTAAAAAACCAAATTGATTTTTACTATCTGAGGGTACGGGCAGGAGTGGCAGCGTGGGAATTAAAAAAATACCGGACTGCAATCCGCCACTTTCAGGAAGCAAGGAAAACTTCGCCCGGTGATGAATTTGTCAATTCGTATTACTATTCCTCCCTCCTCCTCGCAGGAAGGGAAGATGAAGCCAATGCTGTGGCAGACCAGCTTCCAACAGATTTTACTGACCGGCAGCAAATCAGAAGGAAAGGTTTTGTCAATTCCATTACCATGGAAACATTGCGCTCTTCGAACCGTCAGCATCCGGAATTGACCGAAGAGAATATTGACAGTGAGGGAAGTTTCAGCACTTACAGAAGTGTGCTGGACCGGATGTGGTATAAAAACCTGGGCCTGGACCATCATATTTCACCCGGATTTGATCTTTACCACAGTTTCAGTCACATCAGAATTGACCGAACGCAGCAATTCCAATCAGTTGCCAACCAGTTGGATGCATCGAAGGAAACCTACACTTCCCAGTTCCAGTATTTTATTCAGGGCCGGCTGATTGTCGGGAAAGGATGGCAAACCACCCTCGCCTACAGCAATGTATGGGGAGACAGTTACTATCATTACCCTGAAAACCAGTCGACTTCAGGGTACATTTTTCCAAGGCAAACTTATGCAATCAGGGATCACCTGGTGAACTTCGGAATTTCGAAAGAGTTAACCTTTCTTCGTCCCCGCATCTCCTTCACCACAGGAAAAATCAACGGCTTAAGGCAGTACCAGATGAACGGGCAAATCATTGTGTATCCTCTCGGAAATCTGAACTTGTATTTCCTCTCCGAAGGATCAATGCACGCAGACGGCAGTGATCCTCTGAAAACCGTGTACACGCAAAAAGCCGGGATCAGGACAGGTCCGGTTTGGTGGACCGGTGAAGCCACTTTCGGGAAAATCCGCAATTTCAGTATGGATGACGGCCTGGTGATTTACAACATGCCGGAAACCATCGACGGCATGTACGGACTGACGCTCTGGATCCCCCTTTTTAAATATAAGCTGAACCTGGCTGCCAGGTATCTTATGTCTGAAAAAACAGGTATGACTTTTGTGTATACCGATGCGGTAAGTTATTCTACCAGGTCATACGGATATACCGATCAAAGTATTTTAATCAGTTTGAAATGGAATCTATAAAGTATTGTATAGCCACAGCATTGGTTTGGCTGTCACTGGCAGCCGCAGCCCAATACAGTGAACCCGTGATGAAGGCTTTTGAAAGCAGTTATACTGCAGAAAAAAGCGGTGATTTCCAACAAGCTGCCTCTCTGTTGAAGAAGCTGTACCAGGAGAATTCCTATGAGTTTAATTTACGTTTGGGTTGGCTTACCTACAAGTCGGGGTTATTTGAAGATTCTGAGAAATATTACCGCAAAGCCCTTGAGATCCTTCCCTATTCCGAGGAGGCCAGGTTTGGACTGGTGTTGCCACTTTCGGCGCGCGGCAGATGGGATGGAGTAATCAGTATGTATGAACAGATACTGGCCAACAATCCGGGGAATACGGTTGCCTTGTACCGGTTAGGAACGATCCATTACAACAGGAAGGAGTGGGCGCGGGCCCTCAAACACTTTCAGAAGGTAGTGGATTTATACCCCTTTGACTACGATGGGTTGCTGATGTTGGCCTGGACCAATCTGCAAATGGGAAAATCGAGGGAGGCCAGGGTACTCTTCAACAAGGTTCTGCTTTATTCCCCAAACGACAAATCAGCGCTTGAGGGGATTGGATTACTGCGTTGACTTCTATAAAACACAAATGGGAACCATCATTGCTGACAATTCCCATTTCGCTGCATTC
>CAYYJE010000134.1:0-3350 GCA_964472165.1 uncultured Prolixibacteraceae bacterium
CCCTCTCCTGCTCCAGGTCCATGCTGTCAAGAACCTGATCGTGCATGTCCCTTTCCGAAACAGTATTGGTGATCTGCAGTAACCTGTCAGCCAGCGTACTCTTCCCGTGGTCAATGTGTGCGATTATGCAGAAATTCCGGATATTGTTCATGTAATTCACTGTTTTAATTTTTCTGGCCTTCCAGTACCAACTCCCCCTTTCCTTTGCTGGTGCGTCGGGAACCGTGGCTGCCCTATTCACAACCGGATCATGGCTTTTCTGAAATCAGGGCACAAATATATTCAATTTTTCCCTTCTCTATTGAAGCCATCTCAGCCATGTGATTCTCTTCAAACCTTTTTAACCGCTTAAACTCCATGCCCTTGCCATTTTTTACGTTTTTTTACATACATGGTTGGTTTTTTATTTTTTTGGCACAGATATTGTTATATTTTATTACGAAACGTTCTGTAGAAAAAAGTTCAGCACCACGAAAACAATTTTCTAAATAATACGTTTAAGTATAAAAAGACTTCATCAGCCCAGTGCTGTTTTTTCATAAGTTTGGTTTAGTTAGGTTTAGTTGGATCCCGGGGCAGAGGCCCCGGGATTTTTTGTGCCTGCCTGAAATGAGAGGAGGAGAATTCTCAAGGCAGAAAATAGTAGTTTTGCACAAAAAGTTTTAAAACTGCTT
Organism: uncultured Prolixibacteraceae bacterium; assembly: GCA_964472165.1. Taxonomy (GTDB): domain Bacteria; phylum Bacteroidota; class Bacteroidia; order Bacteroidales; family Prolixibacteraceae; genus UBA1413. Next base: position 675 of record CAYYJE010000134.1, read on the forward strand.
GCCGTGTCCCGGTTTTTTCTCTTCCTGTTTTTATTTATTCCCGGTTTAATAACTATTGCACAAGACATTACAGTGGTTGATATCCGAACAGGTGATCCCATTGAGGGGGTAGTCATCCAGTCGGCAAATGAACTCACCCAAACAGGACCCGGAGGAAAAGCCCGTTTGGACGCTTTCCCCCGGGAGACTCAGATTGTGTTCAGGCATCCTTCGTACCTGCCTGTAAAAACCAGCCTTCCGCAAATCAGATCCCGGAATTTCCGGGTAACCATGACCGAATCGCCTGTTGCCCTTGATGAAGTGGTTATTTCGGTGAACCGTGGTGAACAATTCCGTTCGGAAGTTCCCAACAAGGTGGAGATCCTGAAGCCTGTGGAGGTTCTCCGGTATCATCCTGCCACGACTGCCGATCTGGCAGGTTTAAGTGCGGAGGTTTTCATTCAGAAAAGCCAGCAGGGCGGAGGAAGTCCCATGATGCGGGGTTTTTCCGCCAACCGGCTCCTGTTGGTAATCGATGGGGTAAGGATGAACAACGCCATCTACCGCAGCGGAAACCTTCAGAATGTGGTATCGCTCGATGCCCATATGCTGGAAAGTACAGAGATTGTTCCCGGACCGGGAAGCGTGATTTATGGCAGCGATGCACTGGGAGGCGTTCTCAGTTTCCTTACCTGGAAACCCCGCCTGAACACCTCAGCGAATCACCAGGCCGAAGGAATTTACAGGCTTCAGTACTCCAGCGCGAACAACGCAAAGACAGCCCACCTGCGCTGGGGATCAGGAAATCCCCATTTTGCATTTCTGATGGCTGCCACCGTTACAGACTTCGGCGATCTCAGAATGGGCTCCCACGGACCAGAGGAATACCTGCGTCCCGAATATGTGACACAAGGCCGCTTCACCGGGGCCGATCTGATCCGGCAAAACCAAAATCCACTCATCCAGCGCTATTCGGGATACCAACAAATCAACATGATGACGAAATTCAGGGTTACTCCTTCTGAAAAGCTGGATTTCAACCTCGGCATTCATTTTTCTGCGCTCTCTGATGTTCACCGTTATGACCGGCTCATCGTTTACAGACAGGGAAAACTGCGTTACGGAACATGGAAATATGGCCCCCAAAAATGGGGAATGGCGTCAGCAAACCTCCTTTACCGCTCCCCTCACCTGCTCTTTGACAAGGCCAATCTGACGGCTGCCATACAATATGCAAGGGAAAGCCGTCACGACCGGAATCTCGACGATTCACTGCTGTACAACCGCAGTGAACAGCTGGCAATGACCACCCTCACCCTCGACTTCACGAAAAAAACCGGAAATCAGAGCCACCTGGCCTACGGGCTCGAAGGGGCCTGGAACCTGCTCAATTCTGCCGGTCACGCCGATAATCTGTTGAGCGAAAGCGCTTTCCCTATTGCACCCCGGTACCCCGACAACTCCACCCACCGGAGTTTCGCACTCTACGGAAGCGGCGACCTCGCCATCCGGAAAGACCTTTTCCTCCACGGAGGAATAAGGGGAAATCTGACTCTGGCAAAAGGGAAATTTGACCCGGGCTTTTACAATCTATCCTTCCACGGTTTCAATACAAGTCAAACAGCCTTGAACGGCAACACCGGTTTAGTCTGGCATCCCACCCTATTATGGAAATTCAATCTGATGGGATCCACGGGATTCAGGGCGCCCAATCTTGACGACATGGCCAAGGTTTTCGATTCGGAACCCGGAAATGTCATCGTCCCAAACCCCGGATTGAAACCGGAGTATGCCCGCAATCTGGAAGCAGGAGTGGTCCGGAAATTCGGATCAACGGCAAAAATCGAAGTCACCTTTTTTTGGACCGTGCTCAAAAATGCGATGGTCCGGCGTTCTTTTCTCTACAACGGCCAGGACTCCATCCTGTACAACGGAGTGATGAGTAAAGTAGAAGCGCTGGTAAACACCAGCAAAGCCCGCATCCTGGGAACCAGCATCACCGCTGACTATTATTTTTCGCCCGCATTGTATACGCGTCATCGTATTACAAACATGTACGGAAAGGACTCAGACGGCTACCCTGTACGCCATGTTCCCCCCCTGTATGGATATTCATCCCTGGCCTACCATCAAAAATTGTGGTTTGCGGAAATCGATATCCGGTACAACGGGAAAATACCATACCAGCGCCTGGCAACCGACGAGCGCGACAAGCCCTACCTTTACCTGTCAGACAAAGACCGACAACCCTATTCTCCGGCATGGTATACCCTGAACTTCCATGCCACCCTGGAGATCACACCCGGAATGACCGCAGCCGCAACTCTGGAAAACATACTGGACAGGCGCTACCTGCCTTACTCTTCCGGAATTGCAGCCCCCGGAAGGAACCTGGTTATTTCAGTCACGGGAAAATGGTGACCAACTTGCCACGCAATAATTGAGTCCGGCTGACGTTTTACAAATACAGAAAGCGCAGAAACAGTTCAGAGAAAAATCAACGTCAATCAATTCGGTGCTTCTGTAGACCAGGAGGTTGTCCCGGATCGGGACAGCCTCTTTTTTTGTACTTTTACCATCGTACAGGCAACTGTCAGTCCGGGAAACATGATTATACGGAACAGACTGGATAAAAGCTTCGGCCCCATGCCGGCATTCGCAGGCATCGTGCTATCGGTGGCCGGAATTCTGATGATA
>CAYYJE010000134.1:3450-7636 GCA_964472165.1 uncultured Prolixibacteraceae bacterium
AACACCAACGGGGAGGGGGAATATTACCTGAAAGGATTGCCCACGGGAGTCGTCTCCATCCAGGCATCGTATGTGGGATACAAGACCAAAATCATCGATTATTACATTCAGCAGGGGAACAATGATGTTTATTTTACCCTCGACCGCGATGAGGTAGCCCTGGAACCTGTTACCGTGACCTCCCAACAGAGGGAACAGCAGCTTCTCGATATCCCGGCAAGCATCACCGCTGTAAGTCAGTCCATGATAACTTCGAACAACATCAGGGATCTTTCTCATCTGGCGGAATTTGTACCCGGACTGACCATCAGGGAGCAGACTCCCCACCGTCCCAACTATGTGATCCGCGGGCTGACCAGTGATGAGGTCAGCCTAAGTTCACAGCCAAGGGTGTCGGTTTATTACAACAACACCCCTGTCAGCCGGCCTTCCATGGCTTCGGCCGAACTCTACGACATGGAAAGGGTGGAAGTACTCAGGGGACCGCAGGGAACCCTGTTCGGCCGCGGGGCACAAGCAGGGGTCATCCATTATGTGTCGAAAAAAGCCGCTGCTGCCTCCGAAGGCTATATCTCAGCGGGGATGGGCGATTTCAGGATGAAAGAATTCCAGACAGCCGTCAACGGCACACTGCTGCCCGGGAAACTATTCGCCAGGGCTTCCGGAATTTATACCACCCGCGATGGTTACGTGAAAAACAGTTTCGGAGGTACTCTGAACGGGAAAAACACCATCGGCGGAAGAATTTCGCTCCGGTATCTCCCTTTCTGGAATACCCGTGTCGACCTGGTGGTGAATTACCAGCAGGACGACCTTCCCGGAACGGCTTTTATGAGCAAACAACTCCCGAATGCCAACGGCAATACCGATATTTTTCAGTACGAGGCTTCCCTCGAACAGGGGAAAAAACTGAACAACTATCGTGACCTGCTGGGCACTTCCCTTGAAATCAAAAGGTTCCGGAACGAAAACAACTACCTCAGTTCCAACACTTCCCTGTATACCAACCATGCCGACTCGAGGTGGGATGGGGATGGAACGGCAGCCCCGGCCATCGACATGGCCGAAAACATCGACGTGAAACAATTCACCCAGGAGGTGCGGTATAATTTCTCCATGAACAGCCGGACCAACGGATTCGCAGGAGTCAGTTACTGGAGGGAAAAAGTACGGCAGAATTACTGGTTCGGACCCAACGAACAGTATATGTCTTACCTTTTGTTCGGGATGCCCCAATTAATGCTGACGACTGACGGAACTCCCCTCCCAATGGCCACCTTACCATCCGATCCGCAGCTGGGTCCTCTGGCAGGGTTTCCCCTGCCGTCAAACCATACCGAAGAGAACCTGAGCGGCGCCACCAACCAGGCTTTCGAGGCCTTCGCAGATGCCACCTGGCGGATTACCGGGCGGCTCAGCCTGACAGGCGGGATCAGGGCAACCCACGAAAGATTCAAGGTCACCAACGAATCGCGCATGATCGGGGAAACCCCTTCCATTTTGGGAAATCTTACAGGGATGGGTCCCAACCTCTTCTTTAAGCCGGTTCCGGAAAAAAAGGTCAGGAAGGCGTGGAATGCGCTTACCTACCGGGCCAACCTGAAATACGACATCAACGAAAATGCCAACATCTTCGCTGGCTATGCCAAAGGGAGAAGGCCTCATGTGATCCAGTTCAACTCCGCAGGCAACAGTGAAATTATGAATGAAGAAACGCTTCACAGCTTTGATGCCGGGTTTAAAACCGCCGTCGCCCGTCGCCTGTGGGCCGATGTGACCGGTTTTTACCAGTTCTTCAGCGATTTCCAGACGAACGCCTGGGTTGACAACAACTACAGGGTAATGGATGCAGGTAAAGCCACTTCCTATGGAGTCGAAGGCTCCCTGAAAGTCGCCCTTCTGAAAAATATAAGCCTCTTTGGAAATTATGCATGGATCCATGCCCGGTTCGACTCGATCGACAGCCAGGGAAACACCCAGGAATATGCAGACAACGAGTTCAGACTGACACCTGAACACAGTTACACGGCAGGAATCAACGCCAGGCTGAAGCTTGTGAGGGGCTTCTGGCTTTTTGCCGTTCCCTCCTGGAGCTGGAAAAGCCACCTCTGGTTTGAAGATGCCAACACCCCCGGACTGGAACAGGAGGCTTACGGCATCCTTAACGCCTCGGCAGGGTTTACGCTGGATAAAGCCGGAGTGACCGTTTCACTTTCGGGCACCAACCTGCTCGAAGAAAAATACGTGATCAGTGCCGGAAATACCGGTTCCCTCTTCGGCGTCCCCACCTTCATCCCCGGCGCTCCACGGATGCTGGGAGCAAAAATCACCTGGACATTTTAAAAGGTCAAGGTTGAGGGCCTTCGGCGTTCAAGGGTTCAAGGGTTCAAGGGTTCCAAAGTTCCAAAGTTCCAAGGTTCCAAAGTTCCAAGGTTCCAAGGCTTCGCCGTTCAAGGGTTCAATTTCGGGATACTGAAATATGCGGAGAACTTCGAAAGTTTCCCCTCCTGCCTGAAGGGTCATTCATGGTCATTCGTTGTCATTTGCGCTGCCATCCTTCGCTTATGCTATGGCTGGTAAAACGCGCGTCATTTATGGTCATTCGTGGTATCCGGATTGCCCATCAAGTTTTTGCGGGCTGAAAGCCCAGCTAAATTCAGCCCGGGGCAGCGCCCCGGGAAAATGATTGCCACCTTCACATTGCGCCCTGAAAGGGCAGGTTACCCATAGGAATCTGGCCTGAAGCCCGGCATGGGAGGTGATTTTCATCAAATCAACTTGTCATTCCGACCGGACCAACGGGCTTAAGTGATATTGGCATAAGCTGCCCCTACAGGGCGCTTGTTGGAAACGAACGTTCGCATCCCCGGGGCGTTGCCCCGGGCTGACATGAACCGGGCCTTGCGCCACCGCTAAAGCTATGGCGGCACACGATCAACCCGCAAATCTTCGTGGTTAAGAACCAGACCGCGATTATTTCTGACCCCTTTGAGGTGATTAATTTGAGGATCCCATTTTGATTTCGCCACTATGTGGCTTCCCATTTTACGGGGAGCATGCCGCATCTACAAAGATCGGGCAGCTACGCTGCCGTAATCCATATGTCCCCGTCCCTTCTTCCCTGAGTCTCTAAGTCCCTCAGTCTCTCAGTCCCAATTTCCAACTCAGAGTTCCCTGACCCGGATTTTACGCCAGAGAACCCTGATGCCACCGCCGTCGTGAATCTGTAGAGCGATGGCTCCTTTTCCACGGGCGATCTTTTCGTCGGTCAGGTCAACCATTTCGATTCCGTTGAGCCAGGTGGTGATACGGCCATCCACCGCACGGATCTTCAGGTTGTTCCATTCCCCCATCTTCAGGATATTTTCCTTTTCGTCAGGTATCTTTACCAGCCATCCGCGACCGTACGATTCATAAATCCCTCCGGTATCATGATTCGGAGGAGCTACCTCCACCTGCCATCCCGAAACTTTGGTCCCCTGGAAGGTGGAACGGAAAAACACCCCGCTGTTGCCGTTGGCCTCCTGCCTGAATTCCAGCTCCAACTCAAAGTTGTAGTACTCCTTCTCTGTGGAAAGATAGCCATACTTCTTGTCAGGGCCGCTTTCACAAACCAGTTTTCCCTTTTCAACATACCACTTTTCAGTACCGTGGATCACCCAGCCACTGAGGTTCTTCCCGTTGAAAATCTTCCTGAATCCCTTTCCTGCCCCTTCGGCAGGGATGGAGACCATAAGCAGCATGGCTGCGGTCAGCAATAAAAATGATCTCTTCATATGATCGTCGTTTTAAAGTTCTGCCATGTAAAGAAACTGATTTTTTGTCAAAGTCTGATTAACCTGTTATCTTCAACGCTTAAAACCAACCTCACAAAATATTTTGAACAGATGAACAAGACTTTTGCACTTCTGATGATTCTGGTTCTGGCCGGATGCGGTCGTCGTACATCTCCGGAGCTGACCCCCCTGAATATCCCTGACCAGTGGGCATTTTCCACGGGTGACGACACCCTGTGGGCAAAGCCATCATTCGATGACTCGGATTGGTGCAGGATATCGGCCACCCGACCTTGGGAGGAGATGGGATTTACAGGCTTCGACGGATTTGGCTGGTACCGGCAGGAGATCGACATTCCGGTCTCCTTCAGCAAACCTGTGGCCGACAACGGCGGACTCATTCTTAGCTA
>CAYYJE010000135.1:0-7578 GCA_964472165.1 uncultured Prolixibacteraceae bacterium
GAAGAAGATCTTCTTCACTATTTCGTGATCGCCTATCCGCGTAATTCCGGAATTGATGTCAACAGGCTGAAATTTGACATTGCCAACTATAATCTTGATCACTACACCAAATTCGACTTCGATATTGAAGAAGAAAACCTTGACGGCGCCACGAATCTGCTGCTTGTACGTTCACTCACCAACAAGGAACAGGGACTGATCTATTTCAGGGCAATCATCAGGCAGTCTGAAGTATTCCGCACACTCCGGAATGTCGATTATTACAACTTCGTCGCCTCTTCCACCAACTACCGGCAGGTGCTTAACGAAAAATCGGTGACCGATTACCTGAAATTCTACCTCAGGAATTACAGCAGGTTTATCGGGCCTGATTTCAATGAAGAGGGTGTACCGGAAACAAATCCGGAGGAACTGATGGCAAGGGCACAGCAGGAAGACGAACTGCTGAAGGAAAGGGGAAAGTTCGTTACCGTCGATGTTCCCGGATCCCGGGGATTCTTCTCCACTGCCATTGACACCAGCCAAAGTTTTGTGGTGGCGGTCAGGGACAAGAGTTTTTCACTCCGGACTATGCTGACCCAGTTTGCCGATTTCAACCGCGACAATTTCAGGGTGATGAACCTTGCCCTCCAGATCAAACAGGCTGGTGATTACCAGTTTATGGTGGTTCAGGGGCTCCCGGGATACGCCGAAGGTCTCTCCTATTTCCGGAGGGTCATCCTGGAAAGGAGCCTCTTCAGGAGTCTGGGTCAAATCACATACCGCAATTTCCTGATTACCGGGTATAACATGGAAAGAGTGCTTGAAAAAGGAGATGTGGACGGATACATGGAATTCTTCCGGAACTCCTATTTACAGCGGACCGGAGAAACACGCCCCGCCGCACCGGTTCAGATTACACCCGCCACCAGTGTGAAAGCCGATGCTCCCGCGGTAACGCCGGAACCGCTCAGTTCACCGGATTATAACGGGCCGTATTCTCTCTCCGTAAAAAAAGCGCACCTTTATATCCTGATTATTCCTTCGGAAGGTATCAACAAAAATGAACTGATTGAGGGAATCAGGGAGTTCAACAAGGGGAATTTCCCCGAAACAGCGTTACTGGCAGAAGAACAACCCCTGGATAATTTCCGGACCATCATCCGGATCTCCGGGCTGACCGACGACACCACAGCAGTTGCTTACCTGCGCGGGATCGTCAACAACCGACCCCTCTTCGCCCCCCTGGGTAACAGCAGCTACCGCAACCTCATCATCACCCCGGAGAATTTTACCATCTTCCTGGAGAGGAAAAACATTACCGAATACATGGACTTTTACCGGGTTGCCTACCCCAACGGATAGGTGGTCCCCCTCAGTTTTCGGTGGTTAAAGTTTGTTAATATCCAGCTGTTTAGCCTGATTTTTGTTATCTTGACCTTTCAGAAAAATTATCTGTATGAGAAAAATATCGATCCTCTGGACCGACGACGAAATCGACCTGTTGAGACCTCATATCATATTCCTGAAGGAAAAAGGATACGATGTGGACACAGCTACCAACGGAATGGATGCGGTGGATCTGGTCAAAAAGAATTATTACGATATCATATTCCTCGACGAAAACATGCCGGGACTTAGCGGTCTGGAAACACTTGGCCGGATCAAAACCGTTGTGCCCCACGTACCGGTGGTGATGATCACCAAAAATGAAGAAGAGAGTATCATGGACGAAGCCATCGGATCCAAAATCTCCGACTACCTGATAAAACCGGTTAACCCGCGTCAGATTCTCCTCTCCCTGAAAAAGAATATTGAAAAAAAGCGGCTCATCACCGAACAGACTACCTCGGATTACCAGAACGAATTCAGGCAGATCGGAGCCCGGCTGAGCAACCGGCTCTCTGTCGATGAATGGATTGACATCTACCGTACCCTGGTGTACTGGGAACTTGAACTGAGTACTTCAGAAGACAAGGCCATGGACGAAGTGCTGGTGATGCAGAAAAACGAAGCCAACCAGGCCTTTTTCAGGTTTATAAAAGAGAACTACACCGGTTGGTTTGGAAAACCCCTCGGGGAAAGACCCCTGATGTCGACCGATATTTTCCGGCAAAAAATTTTCCCGATACTTCAGAACGGTGAAAAGGTTTTTGTACTGGTGATTGACAACCTGCGGTTTGACCAGTGGAAAATTCTGAGCCCCATCATCAGCGAATATTTTTTCACCGACGAAGAGTCCCTCTATTTCAGCATTCTGCCGACTTCCACCATGTATGCCCGCAATTCCATATTTTCCGGGCTTATGCCATCAGAAATTGAAAAAATCTACCCTCAAATGTGGGACGACGACGACAATGAGGGGAAGAAAAACCAGCATGAAGAGGAGTTGCTCCGGAAACAGATGGCCAGGCTGGGCAGAAAGGAAAAATTCTATTTCGACAAGGTTTCCAGCCTGAAAAGCGGGAAAAAGCTCACCGACACCGTGCGGAGTATCCTGGACAATGACCTGTCGGTGCTGGTCTTCAATTTCGTGGATATGATTTCCCATGCACGGACCGAAATGGACATGATCAGGGAACTGGCTTCCGATGAAAAAGCATACCGCTCCCTCACACTGAGCTGGTTTATGCACTCCTCTTTATTCGACTTGCTGAAAGTTCTTTCCGGACAGAAAATCAGGGTGGTAATCACCACCGACCACGGAACCATCAGGGTGAATAATCCGGTGAAAGTGCTCGGAGACCGTGAAACCAATACCAACCTGAGGTACAAACTGGGCCGGAATCTCAATTATAAATCAAAGCAGGTTTTTGAAATTTCCAATCCCAGAGAGGTATTCCTTCCATCCCGGAATGTGAGTACCAGTTACATCTTCGCACAAAATACCGACTTTTTCGTCTACCCCAATAATTACAATTACTTCGCAAATTATTACACCAACACGTTCCAGCACGGAGGGATCTCCCTCGAAGAGATGATCATCCCGGTGATTACGCTTTCCCCGAAAAAATAAGAATTTGTCTGCAAAACGGTTCCGGAGCCCTCCCCGGAGCTTTGGCCGTTACTGCCTGCCTTCATTCTCTTTCCGCATCAGGGCATAGAGTTTATTGGCAAAAATGAAGTCCTCGAGTATCTTATTGCCGGCATGCAGAATCGTGTTCTTGGAACCCTCCCAGCATTTCTCCCCGTTGTGTATGAAGAGCACACTTTCACCAATCTGTATAACGGAATTCATATCGTGGGTATTGATGATGGTCGTCATTTTGAATTCCCGGGTAAGCATCTGGATCAGGTCATCAATCAGGGTAGCCGTTTCCGGGTCAAGGCCTGAATTGGGTTCATCACAAAAAAGATATCTGGGATTCAACGCGATGGCACGTGCAATGGCCACCCTTTTCTGCATCCCCCCACTGATTTCTGACGGGAACAGCTTGTGTGCCCCCGAAATATTCACATGCTCGAGACAAAAACTGACACGGTCATTCTTCTCCTTGGGAGTATAATTGGTGAACATGTCAAGTGGAAACCTGACATTCTGCTCCACGGTAAGGCTGTCAAAAAGTGCACCTCCCTGGAAGACCATTCCCACCTCACGGCGCATCAGCTTTCGTTCCATGACCTTCATGTCAGTCATGTTGCGACCGTCGTACAATATCTGACCTTCATCCACTTCATGCAATCCAAGGATACATTTCAGCAAGACGGTTTTTCCCGAACCACTTCGCCCGATGATCAGGTTGGTTTGACCTTCCATAAACCTGACGGAGATGTTTTGAATGGCTGCCTTTCCATCAAACAGCTTGGTAACATTCCTGACTTCAATCATGTGAGTAAAAGTCCTGTTAAAATTAAATCGAACAGCAGAATGAGGATATTGGTGTTCACCACAGCCTGCGTACTGGCTTTCCCAACCTCCAGGGCACCTCCCTGCACAAAATAACCATAATAGGCAGGAACCGAAGCCACCAGAAAACCAAAAAACAACGACTTGATCAATGTAAAGGTAACATAATAGGGTACAAAGAGATACCGGATGCCGTCAATATAATCGGTCAGGGTAACCACGCCCACAAACGGCCCCACAATCATCCCCCCCAGCAGTCCGAAAAATATGCTCAGTATAACCAGAAACGGGAAGATGAAAACCACGGCGATGATTTTGGGAAGAATGAGGTACCCTACCGAATTGACTCCCATGATCTCGAGCGAATCAATCTGTTCGGTTACCTTCATACTCCCGATTTCGGAAGTAATGTTGGATCCGATTTTCCCAGCCAGGATCAGCGCCATGATGGTAGACGAAAATTCAAGGATCAGGGTGTCGCGGGTTCCCAAACCGATCAGATATTTGGGGAAAAGCGGGTTCATCAGGTTATAGGCAAGCTGGATTGTAAGGATGGCTCCGATAAAAAGAGAGATGATCACCACAATCCATACGGAATTGATTCCCAATCCTTCTATCTCATGAAAAAGCTGCCGTACATACATCTTGTGCTTTTCAGGCTTTGAAAAAACCCTTCCCAGCATCCAGAAATACCTTCCTACATGAAAAAGAAAATTCATCTGTTGAAAATTTCCATAAAAATACAAACTTAATCGCCTTCAGAAAACATTTCCGGATGGTTTGACAAATCTATTTGAACACAGCCATCTTTTACAGGTAATATCCGAAATTTTGGATATTTTTGAAGCAGTAGAAACCATAGAACGATGAACAACAATTATTGTGTGATTATGGCCGGAGGGATCGGATCAAGGTTCTGGCCGTTAAGCAGGAAGTCGATGCCCAAACAATTCCTTGACATCCTGGGTACGGGACGAACGCTTCTTCAGCAAGCCTTTGACCGGTTTTCAAAAATTGTACCTCCTGAAAATTTCTACGTGGTCACCAGCGTGGATTATACCTCCCTGGTACTGGAACAGCTTCCCGGAATCTCTCCCAACCAGGTCCTTTCCGAACCTCTGCGCAGGAATACCGCCCCGTGTGTGGCTTATGCGGCCAATAAAATAAAGGCCATCAATCCAAAAGCCAACCTTATTGTGGCGCCCTCCGACCACCTGATCCTCAGAGAAGAGGAGTTCGTCAGGCAAATCAGCAAAGGATTGGATTTTGTAGCTTCCACAAAAGCCTTGCTTACCTTCGGATTATTCCCTTCACGGCCGGAAACAGGGTACGGATATATCCAAACCGGTGAAAAAGCCGGAAACGATTACCCCGACAATCTCTTTTATGTCAAGACTTTTACCGAGAAACCGGACCTGAGGATGGCGGAGATCTTCCTTGAAAGCGGTGAGTTCTACTGGAACTCAGGAATTTTCCTCTGGTCGCTCCCCACCATACTGACAGCGCTTGAAGCCCACCTGCCGGAAGTTGCATCACTCTTTGCCCAGGGGGAGCATCTTTACAATACCCCCAATGAAAGCGCCTTTATCAAAAAGATCTACTCCGAATGCATGGGTATTTCCATCGACTATGGAATCATGGAAAAATCGGACAATGTCTATGTGCTGACCGCCGATTTCGGGTGGACTGACCTGGGTACCTGGGGTTCACTCTACGAAAACAAGGAGAAAGACGAGCACGGGAATGTCATCACCGGACCAGATGTACTCGTATACGATTCCGGCAACTGTATCATCAACATTCCTGACAATAAAATAGCGGTAGTCCAGGGCCTTGACGGATACATCGTGGTTGAATCAAACGACACACTGCTGGTTTGCCGGCGCGACGATGAACAGCAGATCAGGCAGTTCGTCAATGATGTGCTGATCCGGAAAGGAACGGAGTTCGTTTAATCGTAAGTCTTAAGTCTTTAATAACAGTCAAATAGAATTACCGGGCTCAGGCACAGATCACCGGTTACCGGCGAAGCACTGGTTACCGGCTGCAGGCACCGGTAACTCCTTAATTGCAGGCAAATATGCCGGGGCTTTACGGTGTAATGTAGCCTGTTCATAGGCATAGGCCAGACTGATCAGCTGGGGTTCGCTCCAGGCTTTTCCAAAGAAGGAGATTCCCACCGGAAGGCCATGGACGAAGCCCATGGGAACTGTAATGTTGGGATAGCCTGAAATCGCTGCCGGCGAGGAGCTGCTGCCACTGAAGTGATCGCCATTGACAGGATCAATAGTCCAGGCTGGCCCGTTCGTGGCCGCGACAATGGCGTCGAGCCGGAACTCCTCCATCACGGCATCAATGCCTTCCTCACGCCACCCTTTTTTCGACCTCTCCAGCGCTTCGCGATACTCCGGAGCCGACAGGTCACCTTTGGCTTCTGCCGCATGGAAAATTTCCTGCCCGAACCAGGGCATCTCCTCCTCCCTGTGGGTGTCGTTAAAAGCTATAATCTCACTGAGTGACTTCACCGGCGCGGAGGCGTGGGAAGCCAGATAACTGTTCAGGTCAGCCTTGAACTCATAAAGGAGCACCTGGTAGGAAGCCCCACCCGCTTCCCTCTCTTTCGGGAATTTGATATTGTCGATGGTTTCAGCCCCACCAGCCCTGAATACTTCGGTCGCCTGCCTGAAAAGCTCATCCACACCGGGGTGGAACCCCAGCATGTCGCGGGCAATACCGATCCGGGCACCCTTCAGTCCGTCCGCATCGAGGAAGGGAGTATAATCCTTAAAGATCCCGCCGCGGGGAATGTGGGTTTCAGCATCCAGGTCGTCGAATCCGGCCAGCGCTCCCAGGAGGATCGCGGCATCAGAAACAGAGCGGCACATGGGACCGGCGGTATCCTGGCTGTGGGCGATGGGGATGATTCCCCGGCTGCTCCACAACCCCAGTGTCGGTTTGAAGCCCACAATCCCGCAAACCCCCGACGGACATACGATGGAACCATTGGTTTCCGTGCCGATGCCAATGGCACACAGGTTGGCCGACACGGCAACTCCCGTTCCCGAACTGCTGCCGCAGGGACTCCGGTCGAGGCACCAGGGATTCCGCACCTGACCTCCCCTTCCGCTCCAGCCACTGCTTGACAATTCTGACCTGAAATTTGCCCACTCGCTCAGGTTTGTCTTTCCCAGCAACACGGCTCCTGCCTCACGCAGCTTTGACACCAGCGGTGCATCCTCCGCAGCACGGTGACCCTGTAATGCCAGCGACCCGGCTGTCGTCTGCATACCGTCACCCGTGTCAATATTGTCTTTGATCATTACCGGAATACCGTGCAAGGGACCACGGACTTTACCCGCCTTGCGCTCCCGGTCCATTTCTGCTGCGATGGAAAGGGCCTCCGGATTCAGTTCCAACACCGAACGCAAAACCGGGTCAACCAGGGCAATCCGGTCAAGGTATTTCCGGCAAAGCCCTTCTGCCGTGAATTCACCTGATTCCATCTTCTCTTGTAACTGTAAGACGGAAAACTCATTCAGGTCAAACCGGGACAAATCAGCTGAGTCCTCCCTTTTACCGGTGGAAGGACGACTGCATGAAGATACGCCCGCCAGTGCCAGGGCTGTTCCCCCTAAAGCCGATGTTCTGAAAAATGTACGCCGTTTCATAGGTTTATTTCTGCTTAAACTGTTTTTCTGATTTTTAGACAAAGGGAAAAGACTGGATGGTTATTTCCCAAATAGTGAAGATAA
>CAYYJE010000136.1:0-7230 GCA_964472165.1 uncultured Prolixibacteraceae bacterium
CCGGGAATAAACGTGCGCATCCCCGGGGCGATGCCCCGGGCTGACATGAACCGGGCCTGCAGCCCGCAAATCTTCGTAGTTTTGTGCCAGCCCGGGATTATTAAACCTGATAATTTGTAATCGATTTCGCCACTAGATGGCTTGCAGAATGGTGGGGGAATGCCGCATCTACAAAGATCGGGCAGCTACGCTGCCGGAATCCAAATGGCCAGTCTCTCAGTTTCTGAGTCGCTCACTAACGCTCCTCTGTCGGTCAGTATCTTCGACCTCTGTCGGTCAGCACCTACGGCTCTCAGTCTCTTAGTCGCAAAGTCGCTCTCCCGCTCCAGGTTCCAGGTTCCAAAGTTCCATGTTACAGGTTATGTTCGGATTCATAATACGATCCTTTATTCAGTCAATCATTCGCTAAGGCGCTCCCTCGCCCCTTCGTTCTCTCAGTCTCTTAGTCTCTTAGTTCGCTCCCTCGCTTTTTGATCCGTCGCATCCGTGTTCATCCGTGTGCTATAACCGATTTTCCTTCGCGTCTTGGCGTCTCCGCAGTGAAAAAAACCACTCAACCGCCTGAATTCCGCTTCACACTAAATCTTATCACTTATTGAAAAAAATCGCAACTTTGCTTTCAAATAAACATATGATACAAAAATTTTAAAATTGATGTCATGAAAAAGATTTGGATGAAAATTCCTGCCCTGCTGCTCTTCTGTATGCTGATTGCAGCGGGCAACAGCGCAAATGCCCAGGGACCCCAGAAAAAGGAAAAACCCGCGAAAGCCACTCAGAAGAAGGAAGCCCGTGACAAGACAGCCAGCGAAGCTGCGGAGGTAGAAGAAAATGCATATGAGATGGAGAAGGAAGCCACGGAGAAACGGATGGAGATGGATGAGAAGGCGAATGAGAAAGCCCTTAATACAGAGGAAAAGGCTGTGAAAGCGGAGAAGAAAGCCCGTGAAAAGGCGCGTAATGCGGACAAGAAGGCCAAAAAGGCGAGAGAAAAAGCCCGCGATGCTGAAAGGGAATTAAAGGAAGCCCGGGGAAATGCCTATGGCAAAAACAAGGGTTACCTCAGCGGCCGTGAATTCGGACAGGCCCGTTCGGAGCAGGCCAAAATGAACAGGGAGGGCAACCAATCCGGAATCATGGATCCCACCCTCGAAAATGCAGAAAAAAGGGCGATGAAGGCCGAAAAGGAAGCCCTCAAAGCGGAGAAAGCAGCCCTCAAAGCGGAAAAGAAAGCCCTCAAAGCCGAAAAGAAACTCCGTAAGATGCAGTCGGGGAGGTGAAAGGAAGTTACAACACTGCTTTTGCGATCTCCCTGACATTGTCAGAAAGACCGTAGGTATAGATGTGCAGTCCGGGTACGCCGGCAGCGATCAGCTCTTTTGCCTGGTGGATGGCCCATGTGGTGCCTGCCTCCCTGGCCTGATCGTCGGTTTTGCAGTCGTGCAATTCTTTGCTGAGCTCCGGGGGAAGGCTGATGCTGAAGATCTTCGGCAATACCGTGAGCTGGTTCATCAGCGCGATGGGTTTGATTCCCGGGATGATGGGAACGTCAATTCCCATGCTGCGGCATTTGTCCACAAAATCGAAATAGACGCGGTTGTCGAAAAACATCTGGGTGACGATATAGTCGGCCCCGGCATCCACTTTCTGCTTCAGGTAGCACAGGTCGGTCTCCATGTTGGGAGCTTCGATATGTTTCTCGGGATATCCGGCCACCCCCACACAAAAATCGAGAGGCGTTTTGTTTTTCAGCTCAGGATCCAGGTAAATCCCCTTCCTGAGGTTGGAAATCTGATGGACCAGGTCGATGGCGTGGCTGTTTCCCATGGGTTCGGGACGGAAGATCTGTTCTCCCCTGAGTCCGTCTCCCCTGAGGGCCAGCACATTGTCGATGCCCAGAAAGTGGAGGTCGATAAGGACATGTTCCGTTTCGCTGCGGGTGAATCCGCCGCAGACAATATGGGGCACCACCGGGATTCCGTATTTGTGCTGGATGGAGGCGGCAATGGCCACAGTCCCCGGCCGCTTGCGCACAACCCGGCGTTCAATAGTTCCGTCGGGCCGTTCCCTGAATTCAATCTCGTCGCGGTGTGTGGTGATATTGATAAACCTGGGGTTAAACTCCAGCAGGTTTTCGATGGTCCGGTATATGCGGGAGGCATCGCTTCCCTTCAAAGGCGGGAGCAGCTCAAAGGAGAGCATCGTGCGGCCAGTCTGGCGCAAGGCGTCTGTTACTTTCATGGATTCGTGTTTTAGATCACTGCAATCTTCGCCGTAAGCCGGCTGTACTGCTCAATGAAAATCTTCCTTCCGGAAGTCAGTTTCTCTATCGATTCGTTGGTGTAATGGCGGATGGTGACCAGTGTCAGCCCCGTGTTGTATTTCACCTCATACGCTTTCCGCAGGTCGAGCATGATGGTCTCCAGTCCCATGTCAGGCGCATCCACCAGCAGGCTCAGGTCGATCGCCGACTTCTGGATCAGGTTGACTTTCAAACCCTTTGCCGACATAAGGGCGAAGACGTTGGAGATGTCTTCGGCAGTGATGAAGGAGAAGTCGTAGGGGGAGAAGGTGACCAGCACCTGATTCCCCTTGGTAATGAACACCGGGGTTAGTTCCAGCGTATGGTCTACCTGGTGGATGAGGGTGCCGGGTTCCGAAGGGTTGAGGAATGACCGGACATTGAGCGGTATATTGCTGTTGTACAGCGGCTTCATGGTTTTGGGGTGGATCACCTGGGCCCCTGAATAGGTCATCTCGATGGCCTCGCGGTAGGAGAGTTCCTTCAGCAGCACCGTGTCGGGGAAGAACTTGGGGTCGGCGTTGAGGACTCCGGGCACATCCTTCCAGATGGTCACATTTTCGGCCTTGAGGAGGCTCCCCAGAATGGCGGCGGTATAGTCCGACCCCTCTCGTCCCAGTGAGGTGGTGAGGTTGGTGACCGTCGACCCGATAAATCCCTGGGTGATATAGAGCCGGTTCCCGTTGAACTGAAAGGTGTTGTTCACCAGCATCTCCGTCCACGTCCAGTTGACCGAGGCATCGCGGTATTTGTCGTCGGTGCGGAGACTCTGCCTGATGTCGACCCAGCGGTTGGTCAATCCATTGGTATGGAGGTACTTGCTCACGATCAGTGAGGAGAGCAGCTCCCCGTAGCAGATCAGCTGGTCGTACTCGAAATCGTAAAAGAGGGAGGGTGGAAGCTGCAGCTTGTGTTCCACTTCCGCGAGCATGGCGTGGATCTCTTCGGGAATCCGCTCCTCCGCTCCGAAGAGAGCAGCCGCCAGGTCGAGATGGAATTTCCGGAACTCCCCGAAAATCTCCATGGTCTCATCCCACCCGTTGAAATGGGCCTTTACAAGCGTTTCCAGCAGGTTGGTGGTTTTGCCCATGGCAGAGACCACCACAACCAGTTCCTCCTGATACTGCGACAATATAGAGGCAACATTCCTGACGCCGTCCGCATCTTTTACCGAGGCTCCTCCAAATTTGAAAACTTTCATTCCTGTCAATTCTTTAACGGGTACAAAGCTACAATTTTTCATATTTATCCGCAGTAGCTTATTTTTCAGCGGGGATTATTGTTCGAAAAAAAAGTGTATCTTGCTTTGGGTAATCATTTATAAACTGGAATCGACATGGATATTCGAACGACGGTCAATCTGAGCAATGGCGTAAAAATGCCGGTTTTTGGGCTGGGAGTGTTTATGAGCAAGGAAGGTCTGGAGGTGGAGAGTGCGGTGGAGACGGCGCTTGAGGCGGGTTACCGCCATATTGACACTGCCGCGGTGTATGGGAATGAGCGGGGTGTGGGCAGGGCGATAGGGCGCAGCGGCATTCCGCGAAGGGAGATTTTCATCACCTCCAAGGTGTGGAATTCTGACCAGGGATACCTCACTACTTTTGACGCCTTCAGGGAGACCCTGGAGCGGATCGATACCGACTACATCGATCTTTACCTGATCCACTGGCCCAAAGGAGCGTTGTCGGTGGAGACCTGGAAGGCCATGGAAGAGATTTATGCCTCCGGGAGGGCCAAAGCCATCGGGGTGAGCAACTTTCTGGTGCACCACCTGGAGGAGTTGCTTCCCCACTGCAAAGTGGCGCCGATGGTCGACCAGGTGGAATTCCATCCCTATCTCCAGCAGCCTGATCTGCAGTCGTTCTGCCGCTCCCATGCGATTCAGTTTGAAGCCTGGAGTCCCATCATGAAGGGACGGGTGAATGAGATTCCCCTTCTGCAGGAACTGGCCGCGCACTATGGCAAAACGCCCGTTCAGGTTACCCTGCGCTGGGAACTCCAGAAGGGGATCGTGGCCATCCCCAAGTCGGTGCACCGCGACCGCATCCTCTCCAATGCCGGAATCTTCGACTTTGAGATTTCCGATGCCGACATGGGTAAGATCGACAGTCTGGACCGCCATCACCGGGTGGGTGCCGATCCAGATAATATCAGCTTTTAGTTTTTTCTTACAGAGAATGCTTCGGGTGAAATCCCACCGCGGCAGTATTATTCCAGTTCGTCGAGTTCGGCAAGGGTTTCCCTTAGCCGGCGCAGATAATTTCCGAAGATTCTGCGGAAGCTCCAGCGAAGGAGGAAAAAGAGCAACCCTGAAAACAACACCAGCATAAGAAATCCGATTGCCAGGACCGGAAGGAGAAAGCCTTCCGTGGTGTTGTACTCCCGGATGCTGTTGTAAAAGCCGGCAATGAAACCGGTGGCCGATTCCAGCAGGATGATGACAAGCGCCAATGTGAAAAGCCGTTGATAGTGGGTCAGGACTCCGATGGTTTTGAGCAGTGTATGCCGGAGGTCACAGACTCCCCTGCACTGGCGTCTGATTTTCAGGTAGTGGGTGATAAATGTGACGAAGAGCGCGATGAAGAGTAGGGAAGCCACGCTGTCCATGGCCACAATCCAGCCGGGGACCTCCCCGGCAAAGGAGGGTTTCTTCAGGGAAACTACATCCGCGATGATGATCAGGGCAATGATCCCCACCAACACCACAAAGCCGATCCTGATATTGCGGTCGATGCGGTCAAGGAGGCTGGTGGTCTTTCGTTCCAGCAAACTCCTGATCTGCTCCCCGGACAGCATCTGCTGTTCCGCGGTCTTCTCCGACAGCTCATTCCATGCCTTTTTCAGATCTTTAATATCCATGGTTTTACTCACTTTCTGAAACCATCAGTAATTTGAGTTTCTTTTTGATCCGGTTCATTTTCACCCGCACGTAGTTTTGGGTGATTCCCGTAATCTCTGCAATCTCTTCGTAGTTTTTGTTTTCGAGGAAAAGCAGGATGATCGATTTCTCGATTCCGCTAAGCCGGGAGACTGCCTTCCTCAGCAGGGCAAGATGTTCTTCGGTCTCCGTTGATGGGACATCGTCGGCAATCATCAGGGTAACACCCGAGAGGCTGCTGAATCCGGGTTGCCGGCGCTGTTTTTTAAAGGAAGTGATGGCGGTATTGAGGGCCACACGGTACATCCAGGTTGTGAATTTCGATTCGCTCCTGAAGGAGGAATACGACTTCCACAACTGGGCGAGAATCTCCTGGAATAGATCGTTCCGATCGTCCGTATTGTCGCAATAGATGTTGCAAACCTTGTGGATGATTCCCTGGTTAGCCCCGATGATATCCAAAAATTCCTTTTCCAAACCGTGAGAATTGGTAGGGGAATGTGAAGGTTTGTTACAGGCCGGAGAGCTGTTGTACAACAGCTGCGTTCCAGATCATGGCTATTTCATTTTAAGGAAGGAGACTTCACGGGGAGAGAGAAGTCTCCATTTGCCGCGGGGCAGGTTTTTCTTGGTGAGTCCCGCGAAGGAAACGCGGTCGAGCGATTTCACCCGGTAACCCAGCGATTCGAAGATGCGGCGCACAATGCGGTTTCTTCCCGAATGGATTTCGATGCCGATGGTATCTTTGTCCTGGCCTTCGACGAAGGTGATGCCGTCGGCAGAAATGGGGCCATCTTCGAGTTCTATCCCGTCGGTAATCTTTTGCATGTCGTTCACCGACACTACTTTGTCGAGGGTCACCTGGTATACTTTTTCAACTTTGTGGCTGGGGTGGGTAAGCCTTTTCGACATTTCGCCGTCGTTGGTGAACAGCAACAAACCTGTCGTGTTCCGGTCGAGCCGTCCTACCGGGTAAATCCGCTCTTCACAGGCTCCTTTCACCAGTTCCATCACGGTGCGGTCGGCATGGGGATCATCGGTGGTAGTCACCACATCCCTGGGTTTGTTGAGCAGCACGTAAACTTTCCTTTCAGGGGTAAGGAGGCGGTTGTCGAAGCGGACTTCATCGTCGGGGGAGACTTTTGTTCCCAGTTCGGTTACGATTTGTCCGTTGATGGAGACCACCCCGGCAGCAATATATTTGTCGGCTTCCCTGCGGGAACAAATCCCTGCATTTGAGATAAACCGGTTCAGTCTGATCAGTCCCTCTTTCCCTGTTGAACGAGGGGATTCCCTTCTTTCGGTGGAGTGACCCAGTTCCCGGAGGAGCTGTTTCCTGGAAGATCGTCTTTCTCCCTTGAGCACCAGCCTTTTGCCGCTGTTTTTCTCGCCTCCGGAATGGGTGACTGCGGAGGATCTCCCTGCTGCGGCCCGCTCATCTCCCAGGGTACGCCTGCGCGTCACTGAGGGAGAGGATATACGGGGTGCACTTGCGCGACTGCGTGATACCGGGGCGGAAGAATCCGCTCCCTGACTCCGGAACCGCGGCCCTGAGGTGCGCAAACCGCTGCCTCTTCTTTCACCGCCTGAAAAACCTCCCTGCGGGGAACGTCCTCCTGGCCTGCTGCCTTCACTCCGAGGAAAGGCGCTGCCTGTCCGCTTTATACCTTCCCCTGAAGCACGCTGTAACCGCTTCCCGCCCGGGGATGGTTGCTCCCTGCGGGTGCTCCTTCCTGCTGCCTTGCCACGGCTACCGCGGCCTCCCTGAAAATCCTTGCTCATAATGATGACATTTGATGGGGCAAAGTTCGTAAAAAAACTGACCTGCGTGTCATGAAACCCTGTAACATGCTATAAATATTACATTAAAGGCCAAATGCCTTCGGCGTTCAAAGGCTGCACCGTTCAAAAGTTGTTCAAGGGTTCAAGGGTTCAACAGTTGTTCAAAGCTTTCGGCTTCGCCTCAGCGTTCAATGGTTGTTCAAATGTTGTTCAAGGGTTCAAGGGTTCAACAGTTGTTCAAAGCTTTCGGCTTCGCCTCAGCGTTCAA
>CAYYJE010000137.1:0-5025 GCA_964472165.1 uncultured Prolixibacteraceae bacterium
CCATGGAGACCAGGGCAAAGAAGAGGACATTCATCGCGTACATGAGCAGGCTCCCCTTGTGTAGCGCCCATACCATAAAGAGTTCCGGGGGAAACAGCCCGAAGAAAAACTCGGAAAAGAAGTAGAGTCCGTAGATCTGTCCCGGCTTCGCATAAAACTTTTCGATCCAGTATTCGGGATTGTCCTTGTAAACCAGCTCCATGAAAAGCACATATGCTCCCGCGATCAGCGAGAGCCACACCAGCCCTTTAGCCAGATTAACCAGAAAAAAACGGAGTCTGGGGTATTTTAACATGTCAGCTTGTTTTTCACAAAAATAACAAATTGTCGCCATTTCTGTTTGCTTCCCTTGAAATCCGCATTCCGCATTCCGCAATTCCTTTAATCCGCCTTCTGTCTTCCGTATTCCGCCTTTCGAAATCAGAAATCCGAAATCCGAAATCCGCAATCCGAAATCCGCTTACAGCAGTCCCCTTTTCCGCAGCAGCGGCTGGATGTCGGGGTCTTTTCCGCGGAACTGGCGATAGATATTCATCCCCTCATCCGATCCGGACTTTGCCAGCAGGGTCCTGAATCTGGCCGCCACCTCAGGATTGAAAATATCACCGGTCTCCTTAAAGGCATTAAAAGCGTCGGTATCGAGCACGGCGGCCCAGAGGTAGACATAGTAGCCGGCGGTATATCCGCCTGTGAAGGTATGGGAGAAATAGGTGCTCCGGTAGCGGGGCAGGATCTCGGGGATCAGCCCGTATTTTTCCATCGATTTCTTTTCAAAATCGCGTACATCGGCGATGGCCGGATCGGTCACGGTATGGTAGTCCATGTCGAGTAGCGAGGCTGCAATATATTCGCCCGTGATGAATCCCTGGTCGAAAGTTCCCGCTGCCTGAAGCTTGTCGATCAGCGAATCGGGGATGGCTTCCCCGGTCTGGTAATGTGTGGCATACACCTTCATCACCTCCGGTTCGGAAGCCCAGTTCTCCATGATCTGGGAGGGAAGCTCCACAAAGTCGCGCGGCACGGAGCGGCTGGTCCGGTCGTAGGGCTCATCGGCGAAGAGGCTGTGCAGGGCATGGCCGAATTCGTGGAAGAGGGTCGACACCTCCTCGAAACTCAGCAAAGCGGGGGTATCGCCGGCAGGACGGGTAAAATTCATCACCATGGAAACCACCGGATAGATGTGTTCCCCGTTTTTATATCCCGAAGCGCGGAAACCGGTACACCAGGCCCCCACCCTTTTCCCGTCGCGGGGATGGAAATCCATGAAGAGCACACCCACGTGCGATCCGTCGGCTTCCTTCACCTCATAGGCCACGGCTTCCTCATGGTAGAGGGGGATATCGCCCCGTTTTTCGAAGGTAATCCCGTAAAGCTCGTTGGCGGTATAGAAAATTCCCTCCACCGCGTTGTCGAGGGTGAAATAAGGTTTGATCTGGCCTTCGTCGAGGTTGAATTTCTGCTTGCGCAGCTTCTCGCTGTAATACCACCAGTCCCAGGGTGCCAGTTTGAAATCGCCCCCCTCGCTGTCGATGATCTGCTGCATGGCGTCACGGTCGGCTTTGGCGATCTTCATGGCAGGCTCCCAGAGTTTCAGCAGGAAATCGTATACGGCTTCCGGGGTTTTGGCCATGTTGACGTCAATCACATATTCCGCAAAATTGTCGAAGCCCATAAGCTTTCCCTTCTCATGGCGCAGCTGTACCAGCTTTTTGATGATTTCTTTGTTGTCGAATTCGTTGTCGTTGTCACAGCGCATGAAGTAGCCCCTGTAAAGTTTTTCGCGGAGGGCGCGGTTTTCAGCATATTGCAGGAAGGGGAGCATGCTGGGTTTGTCGAGGGTGAAGACCCACTTTCCTTCCATGCTCTCCTTCTTCGCCTGGTCAGCAGCCCTGAGGACCACATCTTCGGAAAGTCCGGCCAGGTCAGCCTCATTGTCGATCACCAGCCTGAAATTTTTGTTGCTTTCGGCCAGCAGGTTTTCGCCGAACTGCAACTGCAGCTTCGACAACTCCTCATTGAGGGTGCGCAGTTTGGCCTGGTCCTCCGCGGAAAGGTTGGCACCGCTGCGCTCGAAATCCTGGTAGAACTTTTCCACGAGGCGAAGTTGCTGGGCATCGAGTCCCAGTTCGTTCCGTCTGTCATACACCGATTTGATGCGCTGGAAAAGTTGCGGGTTAAGGCTGATATTGTCGCGGTGACGTGTCATCTTCGGGGTCATCTCCCTGGCCAGTGCCTGGCGTTCGGGATTGGTGATGGCCGAATTGAGTGGACCGGAAACACTCATCACCTTGCTGATCAGGTCTCCCGACTTGTCATATGCCAGGATGGTGTTCTCAAAGGTCGCCTCCCCGGGGTTGTTCACAATGGCCGCTATCTCGGCCTCCTGGAGGATGATCCCTGAATCGAGGGCAGGCATATAATGTTCCAGTTTGATCTCATCAAACGGCGGAACCTGGAAAGGAGTGGCATACTCGGTAAAAAACGGATTGACCATGGCGGTGGAAGTTTCATTTTTCTGGTTCTTGCAGGAAACAAATACCATCCCGGTAACCAGCATTATAAAAATAATTTTCTTCATATTTGTTGTAAGGTTTCAATTTGCAGGCAAAAATAAAAATAAAAGACTAAAAGATACCAGATTAAAAGATTCTAGACCATCCGATTTGTGTTTCTGACCCCTACCCCGATCGCTATCGGGGCCTAAAGGGAACTTATTAATGTATTGAATATCTGATAGTAACCCCCTTTAGGGGGCAGGGGGTCGGACAAATAAAACAATTTATCAACTTTTCGGAGTGGACTTAAGATTTAAAACATTCTTGCAGAACGACAACCATGAATTACAAATAAACCAAACCATGAAAAACAGGATTATTTCCTCCCTCCCCGATCACGAAGCACTGGAAAAACTGTACCGGGAGGACAAGAACGCCTTTACGGACGCTTTTCCGCACATTGCCGAAGACAACGACAGTGAGCTGGTTCGTTTCTGGAAGCTAAGGCTCGAGCCGGAAATTCCCATACCGGCAGGGGCCCTCTTCCGGACCGACCTGTTGGTGGCAGCCGTTGTTGCCGCAATTGTGGCACTGGGGGTACTGCTCCCCTCTTTCTTTGGGGGGATGGACCGTGACCTTTTCTATGCCCGCAATCTGGCCTTGCTGGTCATGGCCGGACTCACCGCATACACTCTCTGGCAAAGGAAATCCGGCGATCTCAGATCGCTCCTGGTGATTGCCCTCCCCATTCTGGCACTGGCCGTCTACCTGAACCTCCTTCCCCGTCCGCAAACCGACACTTCAATCCTGGTTTTCATCCACGCGCCCCTCTTTCTGTGGTGCCTCTTCGGATTGGCCTGGCTTGGCCGCGACTTCCGGAACTCCGGGAAAGTTTATGCTTTTATTCGCTACAACGGGGAGTTGGTCACCATGACCGGACTGATCCTGATTGCCGGGGGAATTCTTTCCGCGATGACCATCAGCCTATTTGCCATGTTGGGGATGGATATCGCCGAATTTTATATGGAAAACATTGCCCTCGCGGGTGCTGCCGTCTCCCCTGTGGTCGCCGCGTGGCTCATCCGGCAGTTCCCTGCTGTCACGGGGAAAGTGGTCCCCGTCATTGCCAGGGTATTCACCCCATTGGTCCTCATTTCCGCCGTGGTTTACCTGGTTGCCATCC
The DNA here is from genome assembly GCA_964472165.1 of uncultured Prolixibacteraceae bacterium. GTDB lineage: Bacteria > Bacteroidota > Bacteroidia > Bacteroidales > Prolixibacteraceae > UBA1413. The sequence continues at coordinate 3,679 of CAYYJE010000137.1, forward strand.
TGGTATCGGGAGTCCGCATCAGCGAAAACCGCGATTTACTTGTGATGTTTAACCTGATGTTGCTGGCCGTGATGGCCATTATCGTCTTTTCCGTCACCGAACCCGGCCACTCCAAAGTCCGCAACCTCAGCCTGCTGATGCTGCTTCTCCTTGTCATCGTGACCCTGGTGATCAACGTGGTGGCCCTGACGGCCATCGTCACCCGGCTGACGGAAGGATTCACCCCCAACCGGACGGTGGTGCTGCTCTCCAACCTGGTCATTTTCATCCACCTGCTCCTGCTGGTGCCCGGACTCTGGTCCGTCTGTTTCCGCCAACAACCCTCCGGCAGGGTCGAAAAAGCAGTCACAGGCTATCTTCCGGTTTACTTTTTCTATACCCTCTTCGTGATGATCATTGTCCCTCTGCTGTGGTAAAAGGGGTTTGAACCACAAAAGACACAAAAGGGCACATGAAATTATCAACCGCATTTACTCCCGCTTGCCAGAAGATATAAGCCCAAAGTATAATCACCCGCTTAAAGCAGATTAGTATATTCACATGTCGATTTTTTTTGGTATTCTCAATTATTATGACTAATTATGGCCCCTGATATTGTTTAATTTAATACAGATAATATTATGGGAATTTTATATTGGATTCTTCTGGGCCTCCTGGTAGGCGCGCTTGCCAAACTTATTGTTCCCGGCAAACAGGGCGGAGGGATTATTGTCACCATTGTACTGGGTATCGTGGGCGCCTTCCTGGGCGGCTGGATCGGCACCCTGCTGGGACTGGGATCAGTCAACGGCTTTAACCTGACCAGCATCCTGCTGGCTACCGGTGGCGCCATTATCGTAATCCTGATTTACAACGCACTGAAGAAGAAAAGCTGATTCGCGGATTAATTCATGGTTCCGGGGTTCCGATTGCCCCATTTCTTCCTTACCTTTGCGGGAGAGCGTATTATGATTTGTTACCGTAATTTCTTTTCCGCGGGAAAAATTGTGTGGATATGCCTGCTTTTGCTTTCCCTGAAGGCAGTGCCTCAGCAGGTGGATCATTGGGAAGCCCTGGTAAGGGCGGAAAACCAATGGAGTTATTTTTTGGGAACCAGTGAGCCACCCTATACCTGGAATTCCCCGGAATTTGATCCCGTATCCTGGATGAAGGGTCCCGGGGGATTTGGATATGGTGACAACGACGATGCCACCGTCATCCCCACGGTTTCTTCGGTATACATCCGCCATACCTTCCAGGTGGTCACCCCTGAGGTGATCCAGGCCCTTTTATTGTATGTCGATTTCGACGACGGATTTGTGGCTTACCTCAACGGGGTGGAAATCGCCCGTGCCAACATGGGGAGTA
>CAYYJE010000137.1:5125-7155 GCA_964472165.1 uncultured Prolixibacteraceae bacterium
AAAATCACCGTGGGGATCAGAGTCATCGACAACGGACCGGGAAACACCAACGGGATTTTTGACGGGTCAAGCAGTTACGACGGAAATGCAGGCATCGAAATCAGGGGGCAATCCTCCCAGAACTTTCCCAAGAAAAGTTATGGTGTGGAATTGCGCAATGCAATGGGTGACGATGTAAAAGCGGAATTGCTGGGAATGCCCGCCGAGTCGGACTGGGTACTCTACGCCCCGTACAGCGACAAAACCATGCTCCGGAATGCGCTGACCTATTACCTGGGAGGCAGGATGGGACGCTGGCAACCCCGGTTCGGGTTCTGTGAAGTGTACCTCAACGGCGACTACATCGGAATATACCTGCTGATCGAAAAGATCAAAAGAGACAAGGAGAGGGTTCCGGTGGCCAAAATGACCACCAGCGACGTGTCGGGCGATGCGGTAACAGGAGGATACATCGTCAAAGTCGACAAGGTGCAGGATCTTTCGTCCTCCGAATATTTCTACAACTATCCGGATATCACCTACCCCAATACCAGAAATTATGCATGGAGCTGGGTTTATCCCAAGGCAGATGATCTTCTTCCGCAACAGCGGAACTGGTTCATGGAGTATATCAAAAAGGTGGAGAACAGCATCAACAGCAGCAGTTTTACCAACCTGGCAACCGGCTATCCGGCATACCTGGATATTCCCTCCTTCATCGATTTTCAGATCATGAATGAACTGTCCAACAATGTCGACGGGTACCGTTACAGCACCTTTTTCCACAAAGACCGTGAAAGTCTGGGAGGCAAACTGGTGGCAGGTCCCCTCTGGGATTTCAACCTGGGTTACGGGAATGTCGATTACGTGGCCGCCCGGCTTTCCACCACTACCTGGTTGTATACCAGCATCGGCACCGGAGAAGGCAACTGCATGCACTGGTGGTACCGGCTCATGCAGGATCCGGTATACAAGCAATCGGTGAAAGAAAGGTACAGCAGGCTCAGGCGGGGAATTCTCCACACCGACAGCGTGTTTAAAACCATCGATTCCATGATCACCCGGCTTGGCCCGGCGGTGGGCAGGAATTTCAACCAGTGGCCTGTTCTCGACAAAGACATCTGGCCCAATCCGGAGATCAGGTATACGTATGAAAATGAGATCATCTTCCTGAAAAACTGGGTTTCCGACCGGCTCTACTGGATGGACAACCAGTGGCTCGTACCCGTCACCGGCACCAGGAAGCCGGCACTGGCCAGCACCACCGTATATCCCAACCCCTTTCGCGAAACACTACACATCATGACCGGCACTTTGGAAGGTGAAGTCTCCCTCGAGGTGTTGGATATCAGGGGAATCACCGTTTTTTCGCGTTCGGGCATTCAATCCTCCCAGGGCCACATTTCGGTTAGCCTGGCCGGACTCACCGACGGCGTTTACTTCCTGAAGTTAACCCACGGCAAAAACCGTCCATCAGTTTATAAAATTGTAAAAAATCAAAATTTTTAAAACTGATTTAACACAATTACACCACATTTACTTGCATATTAATTTCATAGGCTTATTTGTAAGGTCAAGGTCGAGGTTAAGATTGAGATTGAGATTAGTGGCAGAACCAGTTGAAAGGTTGATGTCCAGAGCCGGGACCCATCCCCTCCTCAGTTGAGGAGGGGTGGCATTTCACGAGGCACGAGGGAAATGACGGGGTGGTTGTCAAGACAGTACACCACCTCCCCCTGATCCCGGCTCTGCCGTGACAGGGTACTCCTCCTGCCCAGGAGGAGAAACTTTCGCTTTCCATGGTTGTAACTGGTTCCAGCGCTGTAGATAGGCGCGACAGTATGGTAGATGACCCCCGATCCGGAAATATCTCATTTTGAATTTTATTTATCTTTACGGGCATTAAAATTTTCTCAAAATGAAAAAATTAATTTCCGTCACGGTATTTACCGTTGTCCTCATCCTCCTTTCAACCGGAATATCGGAAGCCGATGTCAGGCTTCCCCGCATTTTCAGTTCCCACATGGTTCTCCAGCAGGAGCAGGCGATCC
>CAYYJE010000138.1:0-7021 GCA_964472165.1 uncultured Prolixibacteraceae bacterium
CGGACTTAACTCCGGAGCCACGCTGGCCACAGTGGTGGGCGTACTCGTTGAAGTACCGGTAATGCTCACTCTGGTAAGAATTGCAAACAATACCAGCACGAAATTTGTTGTAGAAAGTGTACCTTCGACCCATAGAAGGTGAAAATTTCAAATCAAAATACTCATCATCAAAAAATAATCAACAATGAAAAAATCGTTAATCGCCATTTTTCTCCTGAGTTTCGTAGTTCTGGGTATATCCGCCCAGAATGGCCAGACCGCCAAGGCTGATTCCATCGTTTTCAACAAGCTGATCCACGATTATGGCACAATGGTTCAGGGCAGCGACGGAACCTGCGAGTTCACCTTCACCAACAAAGGTTCCGTCCCCGTGATTCTGAACAATGTGCAGGCTTCCTGCGGTTGTACGGTCCCCGAATGGACCAGAGAACCTGTTCTGTCAGGTCAGAAAGGAACCATTAAGGTAAAATACAACACCCAGATTGTAGGTTCATTCGCCAAGGTGGTTACCGTCTTCTCTAATGCTGCCAACTCAAATGTGATGCTCACCATCAAAGGGACGGTGACAGCCAAACCTCAATAAAGTTAAACCCGTGAAGGTATTGATTCTTTGCTCCGGCAACAGCTGCCGCAGCCAGATGGCGCATGGCTTTCTGCAATCCTTTGATCCCCGGCTGAAGGTCTTTTCAGCCGGCACTGAAGCCTCCGGAAAACTGAATCCCAAGGCTGTGGAAGTGATGAAGGAAATCGGTATCGATATCAGCCATCACACTTCCGACCAGGTAGATTTGTACCTGGCTGAAGAATGGGATTATGTGATCACCGTTTGCGGGGGAGCCAATGAGAACTGTCCGGCTTTTATGGGGAAGGTGAAACACCGCCTCCATATGGGGTACGACGATCCTTCCCACGCCATCGGAACTCCGGAATTTATCCAAAGTGAATATTACCGGGTAAGGGATGAAATCAGGGATGGATTCCGGGATCTTTACCAGGAGAGGTTGAAAAAGGAACTCAATTAAAAATTTGAAAATTAGCTGATTTGAAAATCTGATTATGAAGGCTGAAGAATTTAAATTCATTGTGCAGGAGAAATACGGGGAAATAGCCCGTCAGAGTGTGCTTCAAACCAGCTCTTCCTGCTGTGGCACGTCAGGTTGTTGCGGCGACCAGGGATTCAGTATGATCGGCGATGATTATCAAAATTTGGAAGGGTATAACCCGGATGCAGACCTGGGACTTGGCTGCGGGGTTCCCACACAATTTGCTGGGATACTCAAGGGAAATCATGTCCTTGACCTGGGGAGTGGAGCAGGTAACGACTGTTTTGTGGCGCGGGCAATGGTGGGTGATTCCGGGTGGGTAACCGGACTGGACATCACGGAGCCGATGATTGCCAAAGCCAAAGCGAATGCTGTAAAACTTGGCGTTGAAAATGTGGAATTTGTACGGGGCGACATCGAAATGATGCCCCTTCCTGAGAACCGGTATGATGTGGTCTTATCCAACTGCGTGCTGAACCTGGTTCCTGATAAAGGAAAAGCCTTTTCCGAAATTTTCCGTGTACTGAAACCGGGAGGCCATTTTTGTGTATCGGATGTGGTCATTAAAGGTACATTGCCTGAAAATATCCGTAACGACGCAGAAATGTACGTGGGGTGTGTTTCAGGAGCCTTAGAAAAGGATGAGTACCTCTCCATCATCAGTTCCCGGGGCTTTCAAAAGGTAACCCTTCATAAACAATCAGAGATAGTTATTCCTGATTCGGTCCTTGAAAAGTCCCTTACCCATGAGGAAATTAAAAGTTTCAGGGACGGGGGGACAGGGATTTTCAGCATCACCGTAAGTGGTTCAAAAAAGGGATAATCTTCCGCTTTTTCTATTCATTTGGCGGAAACGAGCTGTTCATCCATAACGGCAGAGACCCTGTTTAAAATCTGTCTCAAGTTGATCAATTTACTGATTTTTATCAGTAAATTTAAACAACAGATTTTAGACAGAACCAATGAGAACAAAAGTTACGCTTGCCATGATCATCACAGGAATCCTGATTGGAATCTCCTGTTCCAAAGACGATAATGTTCCCGAAGCCGATACGGCTTATGCCGTTTTTGCCTGGAATGATCTGGGAATGCATTGTCTGAACCCTACCTATAATGAACTGGTCATCCTGCCTCCTTATAACACGGTCAATGTGCAGGTGGTCAGAAAAGGGAATCCTCCGCAGGTTGTTACATCGGGTCTTACGGTTGAATACAAAATTCTGAACAACACTTCTTCGGTTGGGAAAAGGGAGTACGGGGGTTTCTGGACCCATTTTACGGCGCTTTTCGGGGGAACTAAGCCTGCAAATGATATCGGTCTGACCGGTACCGGATTGGCAGGGACCATGAAACCGAAAAGCGACCATTTTAGTGCGGAAGGAATGCCGGTCGTACCGGTGAATGATGCCGGGACATGGGATCCATACCAGGTAATTGAAGTAAAGGTGAAAGACGGATCAGGTAACCTGCTGGCCACCACAAGGGCTACTGTACCCGTTTCTGATGAAATCAACTGTGCCAAATGCCATTCCGGTGGTACTTCCAGCGTGTTTACGAATATTCTCAAAGCCCATGATGAGGAAGAAAATACCACACTGGTCAGCCTGAAACCGGTTCTGTGTGCCAAATGTCACGGCAGTCCTGCCTTAGGGACAACCGGTCCCGGGTCTTCAGGGAAATATTTTTCCCAGGCAATACATGGATCTCATGCTACGAGAGGAGCTTCCTGTTACGACTGCCATCCCGGAAACACGACAAAATGCAGTCGGAGTTCAGCGCACATGGGTGCTTCAGGAACCGGAAACTGCGTCCAGTGTCATGGAGATATGGCAAATGTGGCTTTATCAATAAAATCAGGCCGGGTCCCTTGGGTGAGTGAGCCTGGGTGCGCCACGTGCCATAGCGGAGTATCCGGGGTTGCAACCAATGCCACCCTGTACCGGAATGCCACCGGCCATGGTAACCTGTATTGCACAGCCTGCCACGGCAGCCCCCATGCCATGTATCCGTCTGCGGAAGCAAAGGATAATTTCCAGCCTGACCAGTACCAGGGCAGTAAAATAAAAAGCATCGGAAGTTGTGGGGTCTGCCATAAAGATTCCAGGGGTGAGGATGACCCTGAGGAATTTATGGAAAAACACGGCGGCACGAAACCTGACAAGAAAACCAGCTGTCATGTTTGTCATACGGCTGTATCAGGGAACACGGCATCCTGGCCGCATGGGTACAGCTGGAAAAATTCCAACTGACATAATTCAGGGTCAAGGGTTTTTTCTTTTGGTAGAATTAAGTTAAGAATGAAAAGAAACCGGATTATTTCCAGAACCGTCTGGATCCTTTCCCTGGTCAGCATGTTTGCCGATGTGGCCAGTGAAATGCTATATCCGGTGATACCGGTCTACCTCCGGAATATCGGATTTTCTGTTTTTCTCATTGGAATTCTGGAAGGGATTGCTGAAGCATCGGCCGGACTGAGCAAGGGCTATTTCGGCAGCTGGTCGGACCATACCGGCAAAAGGATGCCCTTTGTCCGCCTGGGTTATCTCCTGTCGGCTCTGGCAAAGCCCATGATGGTGCTTCTGAAATTTCCGTTGTGGATATTCTTCGCCCGTACCACTGACCGGCTGGGCAAGGGGTTGCGGACGGCACCCCGTGATGCACTTCTTTCGGCGGAGGCTACTCCGGAAACCAAAGCAAGCGTTTTCAGTTTTCATAGGGGGTGGGATACCCTGGGCGCTGTATTCGGACCCATCATTGCCCTGATTTATTTATCCGTTTATCCGGGAAAACTGTCCACCCTTTTTTATCTTGCCTTTATTCCGGGGGTCATGGCCGTTCTTTTTACATTCCTGGTCAGGGAGCGTCCGATTCCAGTGCCAGTCGTAAAACGGTCTGCCGGTTTTTTCTCCTATTTCAAATACTGGAAAAAAGCTCCTCCGGATTACCGCAAACTGCTCATTCCACTCATTCTTTTTGCTTTGTTCAACAGTTCCGATATGCTGCTGGTGCTGAAGGTCAACGAATCGACCGGGAGTGAGAACAATGCCATCATGGCATATATTTTCTTTAATTTGGTCTATGCACTGGCTTCTTACCCCATGGGATTGCTGGCCGACCGTTTTAGTATGAAGACCATATTCCTTGCGGGGTTGGGGTTGTTTTCAACTACTTATTTTGGAATGGCTAAAACAGATTCCATGCCGGCCTTTTATATGATCTTCGGACTGTATGGCATTTATATGGCGGCCACCGAAGGGATTTCCAAGGCATGGATCACCAACCTGGTCAGAAAGGAAGATACCGGGACAGCGGTCGGTTTGTTCGTTTCGCTTCAGAGTATTTCCCTGATGATCGCCAGCTCCGTGGCCGGACTGATCTGGAGCCGGTACGGCGCTCCGCCGGCATTCTTCCTGACAGCCGTCATCGCGCTGGTGGTCTTCCTCTATATCTTCCTATTCGTAAAACCTCCCGGAAAAACAGCCAAAGGTTGACTTTTTGTGAAAATTTTAACTTAAGTAATCACTGACTGCCTTGCTGATCCCTTTTTTGACACTTTCCCAGGTCTGATTTTTAAAACTTTTCGGAGTTTCACTGTTATTAGCTTCTATGAAATAGGTAATTGCATTGGGAATGCTGATAGCCAATAACTGACCCGGATATTTTTTTTTGTGCCATTCAATAATCTGCTCCAGCGAAAAATGCTTAAGAAGTTCATGTAAATCCCAAAAATCCTTTTTTTTAGCTCTACCCAAAATTGCTTGGATTTTCATGGCAGCAATATCCGCACTGCTGTAAATTCTGATAGATTGCCTGCTTTCAACTGAAGCTATCGGCAGAAATGGGGTATATACAATATCGACTTTAATGTTGTCTATATAGCAAAAGATTCCAATTTTCTGATGGCCACTTTCAATGTGGATGTTTTCGCCGAACTCATTTCTTAATTCATCCAAAATGATCTGATGATCAAATTTCTCATGGAAAAACAGATCCAAATCATCAGAACTCCGATGTCCGTACCGTAGTGCCAACGCTGTCCCGCCAACCAGCGAAAAGCCTTTAAGCGATGGAAGCTTCATCAGCTTTTTTAGTAGGGATAAAGTTCCGGGTTCAACTGTCTCAAAATGTAACATCTGAATTCCTCTAAGGGTATATCCAAAATAGCACTGGCAAGATGTATCCTGTGTTCAGGCAAAAATTTGGTTGTCAAAAGAACTTCCTTTATTTTTTCATCCCCGTAATACCTGCGGCACTGGCGGATGTCCTCCACATCGCCCCGCTCAAAAACACGGCAAATGACAAAGCTTGCCTTCTCTTCGTAATCGATCTCCTCAAAACGGACATCCCAGAAGATCCGCTTGTTGAAAATGGGTATATCCTGCTTTTCCATACGACGAATATACGAAAATCACCGGTTTTTTATATTTTTGATGAAACGCTTATTCCGAAAATCCGCGGGACTGATCACGTTGGTTCAGGATAGAGGAGGTTAATCCGAAATTTGACGTACATTTATTTTCTAAAACGGACTCTATGAAATCAGCAATTCCAAAGACAATGGCCTTCCTTGCCCTTGGTGCCGGGGGTATCTCCTGCAACAAGGAGATGGCTGCTCCCCCGCAGCAGCCCAATATCATTTTTATCATGAGTGACGACCATGCTTACCAGGCAATAAGTGCTTACGGCCATGGGCTGAACACTACACCCCACATCGACAGGCTGGCCCGGGAGGGGGTGATCTTTAACAGCTCCTGTGTGACCAACTCCATTTGCGCGCCCAGCCGTGCTGTGATGCTGACCGGAAAATATAGTCATCTGAACGGAAAGGTCGACAACGTGCTGAAATTTGACTGGAGTCAGCCCAGCTTTCCGAAATTGCTTCAACAGGCGGGGTACCAAACCGCTCTGATCGGGAAGATCCACCTCGACGGCGATCCCCAGGGTTTCGACTATTGGAATGTGCTGCCCGGACAGGGCCAGTATTACAATCCCAATTTCATAGAAATGGGGGAGAATAAACGGGTTCCCGGATACTGTACCGAGCTGACCACTCAATTTGCCCTCGAATGGCTGGAAAACAAACGCGATAAAACGAAACCTTTCTGCCTGTTGTATCACCAAAAGGCGCCTCACCGCAACTGGCAGCCGGCTCCCAAATATGTCAACCTCTTCGACGACAAGACCTTTGACCCTCCGGCCAATTTTTTTGACGACTATTCGGGGCGTGGCCGTGCTGCGAAAGAACAGGAGATGGAAATTGCCGGCCACGGACAATGGGGCCACGATTTTAAATTAATTGTCGACCCGAATGGAGACTCAACCCAGTTCCGCAACGACCTGAAACGCATGGACGACCAGCAGCGTGCAAATTGGATGGATGCGTATGAGGCAGAAAACCAGGATTTTCTGAACGCCAACCTGAAGGGGAAAGAACTTGCTCTCTGGAAATACAACCGATATATCAAGGATTACCTTCGCTGTATCCAGTCGGTTGACGACGGGGTGGGTGAGGTACTCGATTATCTCGACAAGAACGGGCTTGCTGAAAACACCATCGTGGTTTACACTTCCGACCAGGGTTTCTACCTGGGCGAACATGGTTGGTTTGATAAACGGTTTATGTATGAGGAGTCTCTTCGTACACCGCTGATTATCAGATATCCAAAGGAGATTGCGCCTGGATCGGTAAACGACAACCTGGTTTTGAACCTCGATTTTGCTCCTACATTCCTTGATTATGCAGGAGTGGAAATTCCGGATGACATGCAGGGCGAATCGTTCCGGAAACTGGTTTCCGGCGACAGTGGCGAGTGGCGCGATGCCATCTATTATCACTATTACGAATACCCGGCCGTGCACATGGTGAAAAGGCATTACGGGGTCCGCACCGACCGTTATAAACTGATTCACTTCTATCACGACATCGATGAGTGGGAACTCTATGACCTGGAAAAAGATCCACATGAAATGAAGAGTGT
>CAYYJE010000139.1:0-7020 GCA_964472165.1 uncultured Prolixibacteraceae bacterium
GGGTTCCAGGGCTGAGAAAATCCCGCCCACTGCAATCCAGTATTCGTCGAGTCCCTGCCACCAGTAGTGGTGCCCAACTCCCAGGGTTCCGCTCATCATGATCAGCAGCAATTCAAACAACATGGTTCGTACCGCCACCTTGTGGGAAATCAGTCCGAGCGATACCGTGAAGAAGGCGATCACCCCGGCCGCGAAAAGCTCGAAGGTCAGTTCCACCCAGAGGTGAATTACCCACCAGCGGTAATAATCGTCGACCGTATAGTTGGGGATGATCTGGTGAATGGGCATCATCCCGGCAATATACAGGGTGGCGATGGCAAAGGCCGACCAGATGATGGTGCTCACAATTGGATTGTTGGTCGATGCCTTCCGGATAAGTGAAATAATCAACAGGAACCAGAAGACGAGGCCGATGACCAGCCCGATATCCCAGACACGCCCGAGATTCAGCAGTTCACGCCCTTCATTGCCCAGCCAGAACCAGGCTTCACGAAGCTGTCCGGTGGCTCCCATGTACAATCCGATCATACTTCCGACGGTAACCACCAGCAGGGCAATCCACAACACGTCGACCAGCCAGGGATATTTATGGTCCTTGTTGGCAATCCACGGTGCGATGAGCAAACCGCCCACCAGCCATCCCACTGCCACCCATAAAATGGCGAGTTGCGTATGCATGGAGCGCAGCACGTTAAAAGGCAGAAGCTCCTGCGAAATAAGAAAATCCCGGGTCGGTTCGGTATACAGATGGGCGATATATCCCCCGATGAAGAGCTGAACCACAAAGAGCCCGGCGACAATGGGGATATATTTAAGCAATTTCTTCTGAGACCTGAACAGGCTGGTCACCTTGATGGCCGGCTCCAGTTTCTCGTTCGGATCCTTTTTGAAAAGATATTCATAAGCCAGGTAGATGACCACGATGGTCATCGTCCACAGCACCAGCAGTTCCCAAAGGGAGACCTTATGGGAAACAAACGTAATCTCCTGGTCCAGCAGAGGTTCCGGCGGCCAGTTGTTGGTCCAGGTTCGCTCGGTATCAGGCCTGATTGAAGAGGCTGCCAGCTGCCCCCAGTCCACAAATGCCGCGATCTTTTCCGCCTCCTCCTTCAGGATGATTCCTCCGGTAAATGCCCTCTCCGGATCGCCATTAACTAAAAGGTCAACCAGATATTCCCGGTTTTTGAGGTAGGCAGCTGCTGAACCTTCTGTATACACCGTTCCGCCTTCCAGAAGTTGGGTCTGCTTCTTTACATCCTGCTTTACCCTTTCCTTCACCGCTCCCCGCTCCACTTCCGTCAATCCGCTGTTGGTTATTCCGTACAACTCCTGCGCATAGAAATCATAGAGGAATTCGGTGCGGTAATGGAGAAAGTCGGTGGTAAAATCAGGCCCCATATAGGCTCCCATCCCCAGCATGGTACCCCAGTCCATCAGGTCAAACTCCTGGAAATAGGCTTTCCCCTCGACCACATCCTTACCGGTATAGAGCACTTCCCCCGTCGCCGACTTTACAGTGCCGGGAATGGGGGGTACTTCCTTCTGCAAGTTGGCCGTGTAGTAGATCAACATGGTCACCATAATCAGTGCAATGATCCAAAAACCGGTGTACAAACCCTTCCGGCTCATAAACCAGTCCAAATAAGATTCCTGTCTCATCCTGTTAAATTTAGTTATTGGCATCAATGGTATTTCAAATGCGGACTTGCCGAATCAGGAATCTCGCCAATACCTCACAGCGAAATTGTTTCCCGGCATATTCCGTCAGGACAAAACTAACGATTTTTATCAGACGACAATATGGTCTTTTTATTATTTTTTAAACGGGGAAATTTCTTATCTTTGGACATCATTTAACCCACTGCAGCGTGTTTTCAAAAGAGACGGAATATGCCTTACGGAGTCTGGTGTACATTCAGGCTCAAAACTACAAGGGATTTAACCCCGGGGTGGTCGAAATCTCCAACGAGATCGACTCACCGCAGTTTTTCACGGCAAAGATTTTGCACCGGCTGGTGAAGCTGGGATTAATCGAATCGAAGAAAGGGAGGAACGGAGGGTTTCGTTTCAATTCTGAGAAACCGGCGCTCACCCTGAAAGAGTGCATCACCGCCATAGAAGGGGACCGGCTGTTTACGGGCTGTGGGTTTGGACTGAAACAGTGTGATGCTACCCATCCCTGCCCCATGCACGATGAATATACCATCATCCGCGATACCCTCGACCAATTGACATCCACCCGTACCATCCAGGAACTGGCACTGAAAGTCCCCAAAAACTCTATTTTCTGAAACCAGCATTTTTCCTGACTTCTGACGTTTAGTGCGGGATTACGCGAAAACCCCATAATGATAACATTCATTATCAGCTTTTTATAAATCATTGTACGGGAATAATTAAAAAAGTGTCAGAAGTCAGGATGAAAAGGCCCGGGCATCGGGGATGTCAATCCGGGATGGGGAACTTTACCTGGAGTTTCCGTTCTGTCCCTGTCCGATGATGGCCACCGTGGACAGGCTGGAGACCGATACCTGGTGTCACTGTACAACCGGCTACAGCAAGGTCCTCTTTGAGCGGGCTTTCGGATGCGAAGTGGAGGGCGAACTGCTGAACAGCATCAAGATGGGCGATGACCGCTGCCTCCAGAAGATCGCCCCGTTGACGCCGGTGCGCTTCTGAGACTCCGGGACATCAGCCGATCCGTTTTCCGGCCATGGGTCCCGGCTCGAAGGTGTGAATTTCGTCGATGTGGACCAGAATGACGGCTTTGGGTACGGGCATACCGATTTTCACCGAGATTTCGGCAGCCTGTTCATACACGGGACCCCCGGTGAGCGCTTCCGGAGTGCCGATGAAGCGGTATCCATCCACAATTTCCCGGTTGACCACCCCCACAGCGATCTTTGACCCCGCCAAAATGTTGTGCCGGATGGTTCCGGCAGTCCGGACAGATCTCCGTTGTCGGAATCAGACGTTGCTCAACGCAAAGGCATTGGTGTCGGAATCGTCATACGCATAAATCCGGGTGGTCCCGTCGGTAGCCAGGGCCCAGACGTAGAGGTTTTCGGCGAAGGCTGCCTGCGGACAGTCGCCAAGTAGTTGAGGAACAGGCACCTCCCTGGAAAAGAGACCCCCTACCAGCGGGTAGTTGGGCGTTCCGGCATGCACATAGCCCGACTGGTTGATGGAAGGTGCGATGGGATCGGTGCTGTTGCCCTTCACCACCCCGAAGCTGAAAAAGGCAAAATTCCGGGGATGGGAAGCGATGAAGCCAATGGTTGTCTTTTGGGCAGGCACCACGGTATCGTACCGGATAAATCCGCACTTTCCGGAAACCCGGACAACCGATGGACTGACCCGGATAAAGGCATCCTGGATATCGGCGGTACATCCGGCATTGTCGGTGCGCACCTTCAGGGAGAGCCGGTCGGCATGGGTACCGGGCACGTCGCTCAGGTAGTGGTTCCCTTTTCTCAGGAAGATATCGGGAGCGTTGACCGAATTCCCGGGATTGGTTTGATGGGAAACCTTGAACACCTGTTTGGGCAGTTCCGCCCGAAGAAAAACTCCTGTCTTGTCAAGGGTTCCCACTTCCAGGTCGAATCGCCACAATCCGTCTTCCAGACCGTTGGTGTCGATATGAGCCGACCAGAAGTCGGGACTGGTCCACTGGATGGTCAGGGATTTGTCATCATCCGGTATGCCGCTATCGGCCTTAATATCCCAGCAGTCGGGAATGCGGAAAGCCACGTGGTCGCCGGAACTCAGCGGACCGAGGATCACCTTCCGGGTAACAATCTGGGTGTCGCCGGCCGCATCGGTGGTGATCACGAAATAAGGTTTGGCGACCTCGTTATCCAGGATTTCCGGTACCTTTCCGTAAACAGGCGTAAGGGCTGCGTTGGCGATCAGGGTCCGCTTCCAGCGGTAATGGGTGATGTCACTGTTGGGAAACCCGTCACCAAAGAGCAGTTTGAAATGAAGGGTTCCGCCAAAGGGGGCCACAGGAGCCACTGCTGTGGCAGGAAGCGGAGAGGGATGAAAGTCGCTGCAGCCTGCATTCCGGAATTTAACACCCTGCACCAGGGGTTCTGATGAAATGTCCTGCTCGATATGCTGCGCGGTAACATACTCCCCGACAGAACGGAACCAGACCACTTCACCGGGAAGCGGTGTACCACCCGTACAGGGGGTTACGCGCGGGTCGGTAAGGGAAATGGAAATGTCGGTTCCGCAGACATAATCCCACCGGGTATGGCATGGCAGCGAGGGACGGTAAACCGTTTCCCATACTCCGTTGACCAGCGTCTCAACCCAGATGTAGATATCCAGGTCGTTGTCGGTATGGAGGTATAGAAAGTTGAATTTGCCGTCGGCACCTGACTGTACCACTCCGATTTCACGGCAGGTGTAGAGGAAAGGCCAGTAGTGGGGCCACAGGCAGAGAATGGGGTGCATCAGCCTGAAATTTTCGAGAAGGGTGGCCTCGACCATCTGGTTTTGGGGTGACACCAGGCCCTCCTTCACCCTGTCGGGCAGGACCGGAAGGGGAATCTCCTCCGGAATGCCCCATCGGCTGTTTTTCAGCTCGTGAAGAGCCAGGTTCCAGGGTTTGTTCGTCAGGGGGAGGTCCCTGACGGGGCCCGGAACAGGTCCGGGTACCGGAATGGGACGGGGTTCCGGCCGGGTGACAGGTCCCGGAACCGGTCCGACGGGAGGGATCTTGTACCTGACCTTGATGAATTTCCGTATCCTGTCGAGCAGGTCGTCCCGCACCAGTAGGGGAATGTCGGGCCATTTCAGGTAGAGGCGGTCCACCTCGCAGATATGTACCCGGGCGTTACACACCGGCAGGGCTTTGTGCTGGCTGTCGACCAGGAAATTTTTGGTGAGCCTGCCATTGATTTTGCAGATCCTGAAGTGCGGAAGAATGAATACCGGCACTTTTTGTGCAATGATCAGTTCCCGGCGGATGTTGGGACGGACCAGCAGGGGGATACCCCCCTTTTCCCTGACCATTTCCGGGGAGATTCTTTTCCTGCCAAATTCCTTCGGGAAGAGCGGCCCCAACAGGAGGGTGAGATTTCCTTTAAAAGCCGGCAGAGGTGTAGCCAGACGGGCTTCACCAACGCTTAGGGAGACAGCTTCAAGCAAAAGGCCATCCTCATCAAAGACAAAGAGGGCGGCATTTTTCCGGGCTTCCGGGTTTTCGTCCTTAACCCTGACGATCACGGGTTTTGTTTTCCTTTCTGTCATAGCTTTTCATTTATAGATAAGGGGTTTATTCCCCGAATCATCCGAAATCAGCATCTAATCCGTTTATTTCCGGAGATGCCCCCATTCGGGGTCAGCCATTGAGAAAGGGTCTTGCGTCAGGCTACTGATCAACAATTTACAACAAATTCAAACAAAAAACAACTTTTTCAGGAGTGATAATGAAGATTCACCCAAATTGAGCGATACCCTACCATCTGTCGTATTTCCGTTGGATAAACACCTCCTTCACTGCTTCGAGGTAGCCAAAACCGTTGAGCATGTCGGGAAGCAGGTAACTTCCTTCGACCCACTCGTTCCAGGCATTGATGGTAATCAGTTTAGGTTGTCCGGGGTGTGCGTCGGCATAGTTCTTCGCTTTGGAGAGCAGCGCTGCAAAACTTGCCGGCGTATTGTGGTAATGCACCACATCCTTCTTCCCTTTCGCAGGGAAGCGGGGGGTATCGTCCCAGCCGATGGAAACACAGGGAAAGACAGGAACGTCGAGTATCGAATCCATCTGTGCGCGGATTTTCACGGCATTGTTCCCGTAAACCAAATAGTCCTCCGACAGTCCGCCCATGTTGTACATGGCCACGCTGTTAAAACCCATGGCGCTGACACGGTCGCGGAACTGCCCGGCCTGCTGTTTCTTCATCAGGGATCCCCCACCCTGGTTCCACTGGATGTGGAGTCCGGGGAAACCGGCCTTTTTAACTTCTTCCCTGAAATAGTCGAGCGCCTTCCGGGTTTCCTCCATGCTGCCGTTGAAACTTTGCACCAGTTTCTCGATGCTGAAAACTGAAAACACAGGTTCCCCGTTGATCTTTAAATAGTTGGGACGCTTGAAATACTGGTTGATGATGCGGTCGACAATGATTTTATAGTTTTTCCAGTCCACT
Organism: uncultured Prolixibacteraceae bacterium; assembly: GCA_964472165.1. Lineage (GTDB taxonomy): Bacteria > Bacteroidota > Bacteroidia > Bacteroidales > Prolixibacteraceae > UBA1413. The sequence continues at coordinate 6,156 of CAYYJE010000139.1, forward strand.
TTGGCATCCCACAGAATCGAGGTATCGTCGCCGTATAAGTGGTAGTTCCAGTAGTTGTGTTTCACATCGTGATTGGCCCACATGATATAAAACTGCATCTTCGAATTGTTCGCGGCCTTCAGAAAGCCATCGTTCAGGGCGCTTTCGAGATAGGGACCCTCCTCGTACCAGTACCAGTCGTACACAAACACGTTGACGCCGTGATCGAGGGCCACGTCGATCCACCGTTCGACCACTTCAGGGTCATTGTCCATTTCGTAGCCCCAAAGCGGCTGACGGGGCTGGTAATGACCCTCATAGCGGGGATTCCCCTTTTTGATCACCTCCCATTCGCCGATGCCTTCGGGCCACAGTTTCTTGCGGGCCAGTGGATCATCGTGGCACGAAGGCCAGATATAGGCAGCTACCAGATATTCATGTGATGTGGTTTGCTTTTCTGCCTGGGAGTGTGCAGAAGGGATGCTTCCCAGGAGGAAGGCCCACAATAGGATAAATCTCAAATTCATAACGATTCTTATTTTATGGTTAGTACATACCAAAGCGGTTAAATGGGAACAAAGCTTCGCGGTAAATCCGGAAAATTCCCGGGCGGTCAGCCAATCCGTTTTCCGGCCATGGGGCCCGGCTTCAGGGAGTGAATTTCGTCGATGTGGACCAGGATGACAGCTTTGGGTTTGGGCATCCCGTTTTTCACCGAGAGCTCTGCAGCCTTTTCATAAACAGGGCCATCGGTGAGCACTTCCGGAGTGCCGATGAAGCGGAAGCCATCCACGATTTCCCGGTTGACCACCCCCACGGCGATCTTTGACCCCGCCAGAATGTTCTGCCAGGTGGTTCCCCCCACCCCTTCGTTGAAAATCAGGGT
>CAYYJE010000140.1:0-6891 GCA_964472165.1 uncultured Prolixibacteraceae bacterium
ATGGCCTGCTCCACCACCCGGCGGATCTCCTCCACCGGCCTCACCCCTACTCCTTTCCACACTGTTTGTCCGTTCCGGAAAAGCATCAGCGTTGGAATGCTCTGAATGCCGAATCTTCCCGCAATGGAGGGATTGTTGTCGACATTCACCTTGATAATTCTTATGTTATCGTTAAACTGCTCTTTGACCTGTTTCAGCAAGGGGGGCACCGCTTTGCACGGTCCGCACCAGTCGGCATAGAAATCAACCAGAACCGGCTTTTCCGAGTTGATGATATGTTCAAACTTCCCCAGCATCTTTCTTCTTTTTGCGACGGTTGATCAGATCCTGTGCAAAATCCCCCACCAGGTACCCTGCCGCAGCACCCCAGAGGGTACTCCAGTACCAGACCGACTGTATGGGACAGCTGCCCGAGGTACACCCTACAAATCTCCAATAGAGAAATCCTCCAACTGCACCTGCCAGCAAGCCTGCCAACGCCCATTTATGTAAAATTATAAACTTCTTCATCTTTTTTTTCCCTTAAAACGGTTCACTTCCAAAATGGTTCACCCAGTCCCTTCTTTTCTGCCAGAATTGTAGTAATTTTAAGCCATAAAACATAATACAGGATCAATGAAAACATTAAGATGGTTTATGGTAATACCCCTTTTTCTGGCAATTGAAACAAATGCTGCGGGTTTGAAAACCGGTGAAAAGTTCAGCGTGGAATTTGAGAAGTACACTTTATCCAACGGGTTGGATGTGATCCTTCACCCGGATAAATCGGATCCCATTGTGGCAGTGGCAATCCAGTATCATGTAGGGTCAAACCGGGAAAAATCAGGTAAGACAGGCTTTGCCCACCTTTTCGAGCATATGATGTTCCAGGAATCGGAGAATGTGCCCCAGGACCAGTTTTTCAGGAAGATCCAGAATGCAGGAGGCACCCTCAACGGAGGCACCAGCAAGGATGGAACTCTATATTTTGAAGTTGTGCCCAGGAATGCAGTGGAAATGGTTCTCTGGATGGAGGCCGACCGGATGGGTTACCTGATCAACACGGTTACCAGAGCGGCCTTTGCCAACCAACAGAATGTGGTTCAGAATGAAAAAAGGCAAAACAATGACAACCGTCCATATGGTCACGCCGGGTATGTGATGGACAAAAACTTCTACCCTGAAGGACATCCTTACAGCTGGCAGGTCATCGGAGAAATGGAAGACCTGTTCAATGCCACCATTGAAGATGTGAAGCAATTCCATGCCGCCTGGTATGTCCCCAACAATGCCACCCTGGTTATTGCCGGCGATTTCGATCCCGTTGAAATCAAAAAAATGGTAGAACGCTATTTTGCAGAAATCCCCTCCGGCAATCAAGTCGAGGATATGAAGCCCGTACCGGTTACCCTGCAGGGTACAAAAAAGCTTTATCATGAGGACAATTTCGCCACGACCGGACAGTTCACCATGGCATGGCCAACTCCTGAGCAATACACGCCCGACAGTTATGCACTTACTTTTCTGGGTCAGTTGCTGAGCAGCGGTAAAAAGGCACCCCTGTATAAGGTACTGGTCCGCGACAAACAACTCACCTCCCGCGTAGGGGCATACAACAGCGCCCAGGAACTCACCGGCCGTTTTCAGATTTCCGTCACTGCCAACAGTGGCATCAGCCTGGCAGATGTCGAAAAAGCCATATACGAAGGGTTTGCCCTCTTTGAAAAGGAGGGAATCACCGGCAACGATATGGAGAGAATAAAAGCCTACCTGGAAACTTCCATATACAATCAGATGAGCTCGGTATTAAACAAGTCGTTCCAGTTGGCCCGCTACAATGAATATGCGGGAGATCCCGGATTTCTCACCACCGATCTGGCCAGCATGCAGGCAGTAACTGCCGCTGATGTCATGAGGGTCTACGAAAAATACATCAAAAACAAGCCCTATGTGGCCACTTCATTTGTCCCCAAGGGTAAGGCAAATTTGGTTGCAGAAGGTTCTGTGAAAGCCGGTGTGGTGGAAGAGAAGATCACAGAAGCGCTGGAGGTAAAACTGGATGCTTCGGCAGAAGAGGAAACGATAGCCCGTACCCCGTCAAAAATTGACCGATCCATTGAGCCTGCAGCCGGTCCGGACCCCCTGGTCACCCTTCCCAAAATATGGACCGGGAAGCTGGCAAATGGTCTAAGGGTTTACGGCATCAATAATAAAGAACTTCCCCTTGTTAACTATACCTTCACCCTGGAAGGGGGACATCTCCTCGATCCTGCCGACAAGCCCGGAGTCGCTGCCTTTGTGGCGGCCATGCTGACCGAAGGAACCCGTCTGCGGACCCCCGAGGAAATGGAAGAGACCATTGAACTGCTGGGAGCCGGGATTTCCGTCAACGCCGGCACCGAAAATATCACCATCAGCGTCAACAGCCTTGCCCGTAACCTGGTAAAAACCATGTCACTGGTGGAAGAGATCCTTTTGGAACCACGCTGGGACGAGGTGCAGTTTAACCTGATAAAAACACGCACAATCAACAACTTGCGACGTAATGCCGCCAATCCCACCTATCTCGCCAATGCGGCATACAAAAAACTGGTGTATGGTGAAAACCATCCCATGTCGAGCGATTTGGAAGGTTCCCCTGAATCAGTAGCCTCCATTACCCTCGATGACCTGAAAGATTATTACAAAAAAACTTTTTCCCCATCAGTGGCTACCCTGAATATTGCCGGCGATGCTTCGTCAAAAGAGGTCAAAAAAGCCACTAAAAATCTGGTTAAACGGTGGAAACCATTTCAGGTCGAGGTTCCACGGGTAGTTCTTCCGGAACCTCCCGAAGAATCGAAGATTTACTTCGTCGACATTCCTGGAGCCAAACAATCGGTGATCCAGGTAGGTAGCCCCGCCATGACCCGCACAAGTGCCGATTTCTTTCCCGCCACTGTGGTCAACTACAAACTGGGAGGTTCCTTCAACGGAATTCTGAACCTTATCCTCCGCGAAGAAAAGGGATTTACCTATGGCGCCCGCTCATCCTTCTCCGGAGGGAAAAACTATGGTGAATTCATTGCCTCATCCAGTGTGCGCTCCACAGCCACCCTGGAATCGGTGGAAATCTTCAAAAATGAAATTGAGAAATATCTGAAAAATATATCCAACGAGGACCTCCAGTTTACCAAAAACGCCCTGATCAAGTCCAACGCCCTCGCATTCGAAACCCTCAGGGCCAAACTCGGCATGCTCTCCGACATCAGCAACTACCACAAGCCATTTGACTACGTAAGGACAGAAGAAAATTTTATCCGCTCCCTCACGCCGGAAATGCACCGTGACCTGGCACAGCGCTTTATCCGCCCGGGTAACCTCTACTATGTGGTGGCCGGCGATGCGGAAACCCAACTGAAAGAACTTGGGAAAGCTGGTCTGGGAGAGCCAGTGCTTCTGACCAGGTAATAACCTGTTTGTCGTGCGAAAATATCCCCTGACAGAAACGGAGATTATTAACTTAAGAAGAGACCCATGTATTGCGACATTCACAATCATTTATTCAACAAGCATTTCCTTGCGAAAGAACTGCTCTACCGGTTGATGAAGGAAATGGGAAGCCTGTCAGGGGTCGGTGAAGGAGGGAGTCTGGAAGAAAGTGGTGCATCCCGGGGATTGAAAAATGCGATCCGCTCACTCCGGAGGTATACACATGCCATCAGGATCTTCTGCAGGAAAAACTCGGCGGAAATCTTCCGGGAACTTGACAAAACCTATCAAGGAGAGTTCCTTCTCACCCCACTCACCTTTGACCTGACGTGGTGTTTTAAACCCGAAGCCAGCCTGAAAATGCCATTCGATGCGGATACTGAAGCCGCGAAGGATTTCAAAAGGGAGAGCGCCCGCTTTTTCAGGATGGCAGAATCTCATCTGCAAACCAACATTCTTGGAGGAATCCCTGTAAGCGACGAAGAGAACCTGCTCAGGGAGAAATACGCCAGGGAAAAGGAACGGTTCCTCAAAAGTGCCGGAAAACTTCTGGACTCTGAGAGGCAGGCATCTCTCGCTCCCGGAAGTCAGGGGGGATGGGACGAACAGATCAGGCAGCTGCAAGATATGAAAGAGAACCCACTTTTCAGGGAGCGGATCTTTCCTTTTCTGGCCGTAGATCCACGCCGTCCCGGAATACAGGAATATGCACGGGAAAAGGTAGGCCGGGGAAATCTCTTTGTTGGGATTAAGCTCTATTGCCCAAACGGCTACTCCCCTACTGACCCGCTTCTATATGGTCACGGCCGGCAGCGCGACGGAATTTATGCTTTTTGCGAAGACAACGGCATTCCCGTTACCACCCATAACTCGCTGGGAGGATTTGCCACCCTGGCAAAAAGCGTCGTCATCACCGGTGACATCTATCGCGATGGAAAGCTCATCTCCCTTGACCGGGCTACCGTAAAATTCAAGGATTCCTTCTTTAAAAGTGAAGGGGTTTATGAAAGAGCGATGACCCTGAACCACCCCCTGATCTGGAGTAAAGTGGTGGAAAAATATCCGGGACTGCTCCTGAACCTGGCTCACTTCGGAGGGGCCGCTGAATTGGGGAAAGCCCTCGACTCCCCGGATGATTCTTCCCTTTGGTCAGGCAAAATTATCGCTCTTCTGAAGGATTCCCGCTACAGGGTCTATACCGACCTCTCCTGTTTCACAGAATTCACGGTCCTCCGCAAACTCCTCAAAAGCCCCGTTTATCCACAGATCAGACACCGCATTCTCTTCGGATCGGATTATACCCTGCTGCTCCTCTTCGAGAACAATTTCAAAGCCAACATCCGCAAATTCAGGGAGTATTTCAGGAAGGACTTTGACATCATCGCAGGACAAAATCCCCGGGAATTCCTGAGTCATGTGGTATAATTGCCTGCAAGCAGCCTCTGCATGCTTCGCCCGTAGGAAACCGGACTGACCTATACACAGGAAAGGGGAAGTTTAATTATCCCGATTTTTTAGCTGCAGAAGGGGTTGGCTGGCTAAAATTTGTTAATATTGAAGCCCGGAAAAACAATCGTCATCCGTATTAAAAAATATCATGGAATCCAACCGCCGTAACGGTTTTGACAATGAGAAATACCTCCGGGAACAGACAGCTGCCATCCTGGAAAGGGTAGACAATTTTCACGAGAAGCTCTATCTTGAATTCGGGGGAAAGATAATTCACGATTTTCATGCCGCCCGGGTACTGCCAGGATTTGACCCCAATGTAAAAATGAGGTTACTGCAGTTGCTGAAGGATAAGATCGATGTCATCCTCTGCATCCATGCGGGTGCCATCGAGCAGAAAAAAATCAGGGCTGACTTCGGGATTACCTACGATGCCGATGCACTCCGCACCATAGATGATTTCCGCCAGTGGGGTATCGAAATCCGTGCAGTGGTGATTACCCGATATGAAGGACAGGCGCCTGCAAGGTCGTTCCGCAATAAACTGGAGATGAGGGGTGTCAAGGTTTATGTACATCATCCTCTTCCGGGATATCCTGCCGATGTAGAACAGATTGTCAGTGACGATGGATATGGAGCCAACGAATACACTCATACCGAAAAACCGATTGTAGTGGTCACCGGCCCGGGTCCGGGAAGCGGGAAACTTGCCACCTGTTTGTGCAACCTTTACCACGATTACAAAAACGGGATCAGGGCAGGATATGCCAAATTCGAGACTTTCCCCATCTGGGATCTGCCTGTCGACCACATGGTCAACATAGCCTATGAGGCGGCCACCGCAGATCTGAAGGATGAAGTGCTCATCGACGAGGACCATTTCCGGGCCTATCATGTGAAAACCGTCAATTACAACAGGGATATCGAAGCCTTCGGGTTGCTGAAAACGATACTTGAAAAGATCACTGGCATCACTTCGATGTACCTGTCGCCCACCGATATGGGCGTTAACCGGATCAGTGCCGGCATCGTTGACGATGCAGTGATCTGTGAAGCCTCCCGCCAGGAGATAATTCGCAGGTATTTCCGTTCGGCAGTGGAATATGCGATGGGATTGGTAGACAAGGATACCCTTGACCGGGCCGTTAACATCATGGAAAGGGTGAAGGCAAAGCCTGAAGACCGCAGGGTGGTTGTCCCGGCCCGCCAGGCTGCCGCAGAGGCATCCCTTAATGGAAAAGGAAACGAAGGCGTTTTTTGCGGAGCCTCCATGGAACTGGCAGACGGCACCCTTATCACCGGGAAAAACTCTCCCCTCATGCATGCCGCCTCCAGCCTGATCCTGAATGCGACCAAACATCTGGCAGGACTCCCCGACAGCATGTACCTGCTCCCCCAAAGCTTGATTGACTCGGTTACCTACCTCAAAAAAGATATTCTGGAAGGGAAGATGGTCAGCCTCGACATGGATGAAACCTTAATCGTACTGGCCATCAGTGCCCTTGCAAATCCGGCTGCCCAAATGGCGCTTGAGAACCTCAAACAATTAAGAAATTGTGAAGTCCATCTCACCCATATTCCCACACCGGGAGATGAAGCCGGATTGCGGAAATTACGCGTCAACCTGACCTGTGACCCTGAACATTCAAGTAAAAGCTTATTTATAAGCGGGTAAATCTCTTAATACCGTTGCCCCGCAAAAAAATCAGGATTTCAAACCTTATTTTTTTCGCTTCTCTTCCCGTTTGGCCTCTTTTTCGGCCCGCTTTTCCTTCAGACTCTTGGTGGCTGTCTTTTTGTTTTGCTTCTCCTTTATGACCTTTTCGTGTGACATAGCTTTACTTTAAAATTTTCCCAAAAATATGGAATTTTCATCATCATTCCCCCCTCTTAACGTTCCCCTTTTTTCCAATTTTCTTACTTTTTTTTCTTTATAAACCGTTGAACTAAACCGCCGGGGCGGTAATGTTTGATATTCAGGTAAATAAGCTA
>CAYYJE010000141.1:0-6825 GCA_964472165.1 uncultured Prolixibacteraceae bacterium
CGGCTTTCAATTGTGCATGTCCGGGAAAGGTTACCGCCGTTGCAAAGAGCATTCCTAGTAATGTCAGTGATACTTTCATTTTATCGATTTTTTTAATTTAAAAACAGGTTGTGCAGACTCAATACCCAAACCCCGGGCTACCTGCATGGTATGCACGATATCGTTTACAAGCGGAAAATCAACCCCGGAATCGAACAACATCTTCAGTTCTTCAGGTGAGTCGGTGCCATAGTAATTCACTTTTATCCCATTCTCCTTCAATAGTTTTACACTCCCTGCAAAATCCTTATATTCCGATTTCCGGAGCAGCTGGATAAACCCGGTCCGGGCGCTGATGGTAGAAGCCACATACTCCTCTGCCGATTCCTGGCGGTCCATGTTACAGATTGTTATTCCGGGAACAGCTTCTTTGGCCACTCGGGCGGCTTCCGTGCCGCAGGCCAGAAATGCCTGGTGCAGCCTGCCCTCTGCCTCAACCAGCCGGGCAATCATCGCCGGCAGTTCGCCCGCTCCCTTGATATGGATGTTGATCCACACATTGTACGGTATCTCCTTCAACACTTCTTCCGGGGTCGGTATTTGCAAACCTGCGAATCCGGGATCTTTCCAACTTCCGGCATCCAGTGCCCTGATTTCGCTGAAAGTAAGGTCCGGCACTTTCCCTGTTCCGTTGGTGGTTCGGTCGACACCTGAATCGTGAATCACAACCATCCGGTGGTCCTTTGTGAGCCATACGTCGAACTCGATCATGTGGGCGCCGGCTTCCACGGCAGCACGGAACGCCGGGATGGTATTCTCGGGATGGGTTTCCATGGCACCCCGGTGCGCACACAGACCACGTCCGGGAAGTTTAAAAACCGACGCCGCCTTTTGGGTTGTATGGCATCCACAAAAGATGAAAAAAACTGCAAGAAATGTCAAGGAGATTTTTGTTTTCATTCCGACTGGGTTTTAATGTGATATTCCGGAAAACCGGGTGAGTATGTCTGCGGCTTCCGGGCTTCCTTCCACCCCGCCCTCATCATTGATACGGGTGATGTTGGCCGTTTCGTAAAACACATAGCCATTCAGACCGGGATGATTGTTTACGATATCGATTTCCGCCTTTGTACAGTCAAACGGCCCTTCAAAGGCCATCCCGTGAAAATCGCCCTGCAAAACCAATGGTTTTCCGGCAGCCCTTGTGGCCGCACTGAACGTATCAATGGCTTTTTGCAGGTTCCACGGCCGAACCTGAAATATACCCCGGATCTCGAATTCGTCGCCAATTTCCTTCACCCATTTTTCCCATTGCCACCCGAAATTAAAGGGGTAAGAACTTATTTTCCCCCGGTCATCGGGGATCAGCAAATTTGTTTCCAAATGGATCGACAGCGACTTCTTCCGGTTTTTCACAAGTTTGCGGACTTCTTCCAAAAAACCGGTATATGCATCGCCATTCACCCTGCTTACAGAGTAATAATCGGTATTGCCCCCGGTTGCTTCCAACACAGGTTCGTTGAACCCGTATTCCCACGATTCGGTAGAAAATGTATGGTTTGAAATCCGCAGGTTAATCCCATCCACATCCCGGTCGAGGCAAAAACGCACCATGTCGAGCCAGTGTTTCCTGACCTCAGGATAGACAGGACTCAGAATCCCCATCAGATATTCCGGTTTTCCGCAGGCTGCCGCAATTTCCCCTTCCTTGTCCAGACTGATAAAGTCACCGGGATTGTATTCGCCAAAACCGTAAAAATCGCGGTAATGCTCCTGCATTTTTTGCAAATCGCCAATTTCAGCCTGCACTTCAGGAAGCTTCAGATAACGGACAAGCTTTTTTTGCAGTTCAGAGCGATAAAAACCGGTGTGATCGTCCAGGCTGACCCGGCCGGTACTGAGGGTATTGGGTATTATTCCCCCATTTTGCCCGATCAGTTCAATCAAATTTCCTTTTTCATTGCTGAAGTCGGCATTTTCATCAGCCAGCAGGCAGCGAATTAAAACGTACCGGTGGTCGCGGGGAATCTCCAGGTTTTCGAGAGAGATAACGCGGCATTTTCGCCAGTACGGGAAACGGTAACGCGGTTCAATGGTTTCGCGGAACACCACCGGCCCGTTGTATGGAACAAACCTGTTGTTCGTGGAACTTGACAGGATCGAAAGATGTTCTGCCTTTATCCGTGTGGGGCGGTCATCACCTTTAACCAGCCGGATACCGGCAACCTGTCCGGAATATTCAGCTGCAGCTGTTTTGCGTTTCAGGCACATCTCCGGATTGTTTGCCAGAAAGGGACGGGGCATCGGGAAAATGCCCCTCAGGTCGCGAAGGGCAACCCCTTCGGGACAAGGCATTGTATGAGGCAAAATATTGCCAAAAATGCCGCCTTCAAAAGGTTTGATCACAGCAAACAATTCGATACCATATCGGTGAGCCGAATCCGACACCTCCTTCAGCAAATCAAATCCGTGCGGATAATCGTCATAAAAAGTCCAGATGCTGTCGAAGATCCACTGGTGGCGCTTTACCCCCAACGAAGCCAGAAATTTGTGGAGCTCGTCCAACTGCTTCCGGTCCATAAAACAGCGGTTGTTTTCATAATAGTCGCCATCACGCATTACCGGAGTTCCATACCTACTCCCCTGGTGGTTGATGAGCACATTGTCGAAATAATCGGTCGTTGCAAACAACCGCTTTTTTCCCGTGCTCCCGGCAGGTGGTTTTTCCGTTCCGGTACACTGAAAAAGGGGATGGCTCACTGCCAGCGCCCCAATCCCGGAAAGAGTGGCAGTCACAAATGTCCTGCGGTCGATATTATGCTTCATTTCACCAGGTTTGTTTGATGTTCAATGGCATCCACAAAAACCATCACCGACATAGCCTGTTTGTCAAAAGGAAGTGTCAGTCCGTTTTCCGTGAGTTTATCACCCGGAATATATTGTATTTTACCGGAATCCACAAATTCAACACGATACCTTTTCCCTGGCTGAATGCGGTTCATGGTTACGGGAAACTTAAAAGCCTCATCTTCATCCCATCTCAGAAACAGCAGGCCTGCCCTTGTCTTTTCGGAATTGTAAAAAACGATTCCGGCAGCCGGAGCACCTTCCCGCGGAGTAACAATCTGATAAAGGCAGTCTCTTTTCAGCTTACTGAGCCTGCGATACCTTTCAATCTCCAGGATGATTACATCGCGCTGTCTTTCGCTGACTAGCGGTAAGTCTGCCACCAATCCGCATATTCCGGCCATGGCACTTCGACAATACATCCGTGTGAATTCATCATTGTCAGGGTCATTTTCATTGGGTCGGTTTATCCACCGGTTTACTGTCCAGGGAGGAAGAAATTCCATGGATTGCAATGCTTCGGCAAAATTGCTGCGTGCATGCCCGATACCGGTGCTTCCACCGTCTCTTATCCATTGCGTTTGCGAGGAAAGTACGGTAAATTCGTTTAACATCCGGCCACCACTCTGGCAACTTTCGATATACAAACCAGGGTAGGCTTTTCGAACGGTTTTCAGGGCTTCCTGCATCGCAACCACGTTTTTCATCACTCCGTGCCGGGTTTCACCCGTAAAAAAATCCTGGTCATATTTCCACCAGCCTATGTTGTATGCTTTACGAAGTTTCCGGATATGCTGAACAAGGTACTTCCCAAAATCTGAACGCACATAATCAATCAGTTTTCCGTTGATAAATGACCGGTGAAATCCGGGTTTATCCTCGACAACCAGGTTGGGTGGAGTGGAAATATCGGGACTAACAAACTGCGGACAGCTCCAGATTCCTGGTTTTGCGCCTTTCTTTTGCGCCTTTTTCATCAGTTGGGCAAAAGCGCCGGGAGAAAATTTTTCAGGTTGGGGAGTCCAGTCGCCACAGGCTTTGTACCATCCGGCATCCACAACAAAGTAATCGAAGCCATATGGAGTCATTGCCTCAATCTGTTGTGTCAAAAATTTCTCATCGATATTAAACCGCACGGTATACCAGTGGTTCCAGCCAAAAGGGAATGAGGGCGCCGGGCCCCTGAAAATTCCTGCAGCCAGTGATTCCCTGATTTTCATCCATTCAGCGCGCGCTGCCACTTCATCGTTTGATAAAACAGGAGTAACCATCAATGCCGGGCCAGTGATGCTTTCTCCGGGTGCAAGCGTCAGTTGTGTTTCATTTTCGGGAAGAAATACACGGAAATTTAAACCTCCCGAAATTCCTTTTATTTCAGCTTTCCATCCCCCGCACCACTCCAGTGCAAAAAACAACCGTGCCTTATCGGTTGCAACAATCCAATAGGGATTTTTGCCATTCTGAATGGCATCGGAACTGTGAAGCCGGCTACTCAATGTAGTTGTCGAATTTTCCTGAAGCGATACTTTATGCGGAGTGAACGACAGCGCATCCCAGTAATGCAGGGCTTCTGTTTCTCCCGCAACAGACCATGCGGCGCTCCACGCAGGGAACCAGCCGGCTGATACCGGTTGGCTGCCCTGGTTTGAAAGCTTAACGCTCAGCCTGATGAGCGAACTCTCCCGGTCTAGTTCTGCAATCCAGGTAAACCTGACTCCTCCCGGCAACTCACATACCGATTCAGCTTGGAGGAAAATTTTGTTGTCGTTCCGGCGCCAGTTTCCGGAACCGACCGGTTTGCCTTTCAATGGGGAGGGAATCCAGTGGTCAAGAGTGGCTTCCGGTCCGATATCACGGAAAAGTTCTTCGCCTGAATCTGTTTTCCTGCACGACAGCAACCGGGGCGCTCCTTCAGGAGTATGGCCCAGCAAAAGCTTCACCGATTTGTTGCTGAGCTCGGTGACTTTTTCATCTACAGGGGAATAACCGGCAAAAGAACCTGAAGCGGAATCGCTCCCGGAAGTATCTGAAAAACTTCGCATGGAGAACAGCACGATGGCGATAATAAATAGTATGCGCTTCATTTTATAACTATCAATCATAAAAAAATGACAGCTGTCTTTTCTGTATTGGATCTCTATTCCCGTTCAGATTTCATTCCGCACTCATTACTGCTATTTAACAGAAATAGTCAACTCATTATCGGTTTTACCCGGTAATGAAACGAGGATGTTTTCTTCGGTCAGACGGATGATCCGCCAGTATTGGGGATTCTGGGCAAAAGCGCCTGTTTGCACTTGCACCATCTTGTTATTTTCTCCGGAACTGAAATTACTGACGTTATTTTTATGTGTATGCCCGGCAAGGATAAGTTTTGCCGACGGATTTTTTGCCAGCTCGGGATAGAGCATACACCCGGGCGTTGGATCCCCCGGTGCGGCATTCATCGGAATGTGCATCAGGATGATCTCCACATCGTCGGGCGACTCCTGCAACTGTGCCTTTAACCAATGCAACTGTGACATGTCGAGATACGGAATCTCAACTTTTTCGTTGGAATTAAACCGGTTAAAGCTGTTGTCGAGGAAAATCAGCCGATAGTTTGTAGCACCGACTTTTACCGTATGACTGTACCAGGTTCCATTTTTAAAGTTCGGAACGTTCCTGATCCATCGGGTGCGGGCAGTTCCGGCATTCTCCTGACGGGAAACCAGGGCATTGTTTTCCCACGAATAACTGCTGATGTCGTGATTTCCTAAAGTCAGAAATACAGGCACTTTGCTCTTCTTCAGGATCCGAAGGAACCGGTTGGTCTGAAATTGCACCATTTCCCCACTTTTTGCTTCCGTTTCGTAGGAATCAAGCAGATCGCCGGTTGCAACCACCATGCTGCAATTTGTTTTTTTTGGCATTTTTTTCAGAAACTGCATAAAGGGCACTACCCCTTCGGCATAATGATTCCGCTTTTGGGCCAGGTTTACCTCATTCTTCTCCGGATTAAAAATAAGGTGCAGGTCGGTTACATGCAGAAACGACAAAGTATCCTGAGAGAAAACTGTTCCGCACAACAGTATCCCAATCAGCAAACCGATTGATTTCCGATAAAAAAAACTTTTCATATTTCAGAATGATTAAGGTTTATATTTTCTTGATTTATTCAATACCCCAGGCTTTATCCGGTTGGTTGCCCATTTCAAAGACCAGTTTACCCCCCTTTATAATCTCGTCATGCGATATCCACGAACGGTTCAACGGTTTCCCATTCAGTGTGGCCGACCGGATGAAGATATTTTCTTGGGTCAGGTTGTGTGCTTTAATGACAAACGATTTTCCGGGATAAATCTTTTGGTCAAGGCTGAGTTTCACTTCTTCAAAAATGGGTGCGGTAATCTGATAGACCGGATTACCCGGACAAACCTGATACAGCCCAATGGCACTCAGGTTGTACCATGCGGCCATGCAGCCGTAATCACAATCCATCTCTTCGAGATAGCCGTCGGGCGTCTCTTTATATACCCTGTCGAAAATGGGTTCGGGAAAAAAGTTGTGCGTCCCGTATTTCTGGACAATGGGCTCTGTCAATATTTTACGTACCCATTTCTGGGTGAGCCAGGGTGCCCCTGCCATATTGAAAAGATAAGGGGCATGGATGTCAATCTGATTGCCGGCAGTATACAAATCGTTGTCGAAGAAATATTCAAGTTCTTTCAGAAAAGCTTCTTTTCCGCCAAAATAGTCGATCAGCGACGGGATATCGTGTACAATATTCCATCGCCAGTGCCATTTGCTCCCTTCGTACGTATATTTCTCACGATTTTCGGTCGGATCATCCGGGAAATCGAGCCAGGTACCATCGGCAGCCCGGGCGCGAAAATAGCGGATGGAGGGATCCCAGGTATTTCTCCAGTATTCCGAGCGTTTCATGAAATACGCATAATCGTCGGTGTAACCGAGTTCTTTGGCCATTTGGGCCATACACCAGTTGTCCCACGAATATTC
>CAYYJE010000142.1:0-2114 GCA_964472165.1 uncultured Prolixibacteraceae bacterium
GCTGCCGGTCGTTGGTGGCAATTTTATAATCTTTGGTGAAACTTATCTTTCCGGGGAATTGCCTTGCACATTCGCCACAGAAGGTACACCGGCCCATATCCAGGGTAACCGGAAAAACAGAAATCGCGTTGACCGGACAAACTTCAGCCAGTTTCGCTTCATCCACCTTTGTTGTGGTAATCACCGGCCTTCCCCTGTAGACTCCCGGCACCTTCTGGGATGTCACATCAGGAATAAACTGCTTCCCCTGGTGAATCAGAATTTTAAGATTGTCCCACATATTATTAAGGTTGAGGTTGAGGTTGAGGTTGAGGCTAAGGTTGAGATTGAGGTTGAGGTCAAAGAGTTCCGGTGAAAGACTTTAAGTGATGCCGAAGGCCCATTAAAGACTTGAGATTTAAGATTTAAGACTTTATAGATCATGTCCGCAATAGGAAAGGTTAAAGCTTTTGTTGCAAATCGGGAAGTCTGAAATTTCGTTGTTACGGACGGCCAGGGAGAGCGCCATCCAGTTGTGGAAGGAAGGGTCCTTGATTTTGTAATGAACCAGTTCTCCTTTGTCACCGGTGATTGCGCAGTGACAGATCTCTCCCCGCCAGCCTTCAATGAGTGAAAGCCCGAAAAGACCGGGTTGCAGAGTTCCCACCGTGGGTTCCGTGGTTCCAGGTTCCGGCAGTTGCCGGGTGAGTTTCCGCAGATAGTGCATCGATTGGCGGATCTCATCGCGACGGATCTGAACCCGCGAGAAAACATCCCCATGATGCTTAATGACAGGCTGATGGTCTAGTGTTTCGTACATCAGCGATGGGTGTGACTTGCGGATATCGCGTTCCAAGCCTCCCATTCTGGCTGACATACCCACAGCTCCAATTGCCACCAAATCGTCAGCGGAGACCACACCCGTTCTTTCAAAGCGGGAAAGCGCCGAAGGAAGCCGGAACAGCATACTGCACATCTCTTCGAAATCAGGTTCATAGGAATCGAGGATTTGGTTGAGGCGCAGCGCCAGTTCTTCAGTAAAGGGGAACCTGTCGCTGAAAGGTCTGATTAAACCTTTGGCAAGCCTGTTTCCTGCCCACTCCTGGAAAAAGTTGACCAGGGGAGTCCTCAATCGTCCGAATACCGCACTCCCCAGCTGGTAAGCCACATCGGTACACAGTGCGGCAAGGTCGCCGGTATGGATCGCCATCCGTTCCAGTTCCAAAGCGAGGGTCCTGCCGGACAGTGCCGGTTGAGCCGCTTCAAAACCGGACAAAGACTCCCAGAGCTGTGAAAAAGCCACGGTGTGGCCAGCCACTGTATCCCCGGCAATCTGCTCCGCGAGCGTACATCTTTGCAGCAAACCGTGTTTTTGCAGGAAGAGGGTTTCCACACCCCGGTGCTGAAATCCAAGTTGGATTTCGAGATGAAGGATCTGCTCCCCGTTACAGATAAAGCGGAAATGGCCCGGTTCGATAACTCCCGCATGGATCGGCCCCACCCCTACCTCGTGGAGCTCATCACTTTCGATCGAATAAAACGGATAATTGGCGATAGTCCGGGTAAGATCAGCCCGGTTGTGAGGATATCGCACCGGTTTGAGCCAGGGGTGATCTGTATAGGGAATTCCGGAATTTTCATGAATTTCCCTTTCAAACCTTTCAAAAGCCGGCACCTGACGGGTAAAAGACAGCAAAGGCTGGTCACGGCTTACAATGCTAGATGAAACATAAACGGAGCGGGACAAATCGTCGGCAATACAAGAAATCAGCCTGATCTGTTTCCCGGATTGAAATCCGAAATAGTTGACACAATGCCGTTCCGGATGTCCATTCACCAATCCCGTATTCAGGATCAGGAACTGGTCATAGGGTAATCGGGGGATTGACTCCAATGGCACCGGTTGATTATTTTTCAGTATTATATAGTCCATATGCTCAGGGTAATACGGAAACAATATCATTGATCAGGCTTACAAAACCGGCGGGAGGAGCGAATCCGAGGAAGATTGCCAGGGCAATCAGCACAAACTGAGGGATGCTTTCCCTGATCCGGATTTCCTCCACTTGCGGCATTTCCGAATCCGGCACCGGCACAAACAGAACCCTGAAAATATTCTTCCCAAAAGCCCATAT
>CAYYJE010000142.1:2214-6702 GCA_964472165.1 uncultured Prolixibacteraceae bacterium
TTGATATTCCTGACCCTGACCATATAGGCCGCTGCCACAAAGATTGTCAGAAACGCAGCTGCGCCGATGATCATGTTGGCCCAATGGTGAAGACTGGTATGTGCGACGACTGCGTAGAACCTGAAGATGCCGGCAAATCCCAGGTTCATGAGCACACTGGCAAGCAATGCTCCTGCCGGTCCGGGAGCAGTATCCTTGGCATCGATTCCCGCGGTAAACATGGGTACCAACCCGAGTTTGGCGGTGAAACCGGTAAAAATGAAGAGGAATGCCAGTTTCAGCCAGAAGGGATTCAGCGCGCTGCTGTTCGCCACCAGGTTCGCGAAGGAAAGATCCTCAGAACCTGCATATTGCAGGGAAAGACTAAGAAAGAGAATGCCGATAAAAACAAACGTGATACTCAGGGCACAGATAAACACATACTTCCAGGTACCCTCCAGCGCCAGCTTATTCCGGTGATGGTATATCAAAGCAGAAGCACTCAGCGTGGTCAGTTCGGTAAAGATCCAGATCACGGCAATGTGATTGGCCAGGTAACCCGCACCAATGGAGGTGATCAGCAAAACCAGCGATGCGAAATAAATCGCCCTGGAAGAACCGGTTTCCTGGTGCCTTTCAATATAAATTTTACTGTGCCAGGCTGCAGGAATTGCGATGATGCTCAGAGTAAACAACAAGAGGACACCCAGTGCGTCAAAAGTAAAATAGCTGTTTTCGGTAATCCGCAGGTGTGTATATGCATGGATGGTAAAACCCCATTGCAGGATCAGGAAAAGGATCAGCAACATGTAATTGACCGTCCTGTTGCGGTTGATAAAAAGCCCTGCAGCCAATACAATTGCGGATATCAGGTAACCAAGAATCATGATTTCGTCCCTTATTAATAATCCTTTAAGTTACTGAGCTGGCTGACATCCACATCCTTGAATACATCCCCGATTTTATTCAGGAAAATCCCCAGGATCAGGACACTGGCAAAAATATCAAGCATGATACCCAGGTTAACCAGCATCGGCATTTCGTTCCCTACAGCCAGCGAGAGCACAAATACGCCATTCTCAACCACCATGTAGCCCATCACGTGGGTAATGATTTTTCTCCGTGTGGCAATCAGGTACAATCCGGTAAAAATCGTAGAGACCGCCACCACAAAGAAAATCTTGTCGAGATGGGTATCCTGGATGTAATTCGAGAGCAGGATGGTCATCACCACTATCGCAGTAACAATCAACAAGGAGACAAAATTGGGAAGGAAAGGTTCCGCTTCCCGGGTAATGTTGTTTCGTTTGAGCAAATAAGCCAGAAATGCGGGAACTGCAACCGACTTAAAAAAGATGGTTTCAAGAAGAATCAGTATCAGATTAAGAAGATTGATCTCCTGCAACTGAATAAAAACCACGAAGAAGAGAAGCACCCCCTGAAGGGCCAGCACTTTCACATACGTCATCAGCCTGTTGGCAATCGCCATGTAGAAAAGGGTGATGAGAAAGGTAATCAGAATAATATCTACCATTTAAATAATCTTAAATCTTAAGTCTTAAATCATAATTCCGCAATCCGCAATCCGCAATCCCATCATCTTTTCAATTAAATTTTCCGGTCAGCAGGAGTACGCCGAAAAAGACAAGGAGGGCTACCGAAGTGAGCGCTGTGATGAACTGTGCATTGTGACTCATCCTGAACCGGGCCATAAAAGATTCCAGCAATCCCACGGTAATGGCCACTCCCGCCTGGATTACAAAAAACAGGGGAATGGAAAAGTGATAGGGCACCATCCCAATGAAGAGGTTCACGATGAGAGCCCCGAAAATTGCAAATTTCAGATAGCCGGCGCTCAGGATCAATCCCAGATCGAAGCCACTGTTATCGAGGATCATTACTTCATGAATCATGGTCAGTTCGAGGTGCGTTTTGGGGTCGTCAACGGGCATACGGCTGTTTTCGATCATGGCAATCATGACCAGCACAAAAGTGGCAAGGAGAGCGATGGCATAGCTGACCCAGGAGCCCAGGTGGAGTTCATTGAAAATCTCATAAAAGGAAGTGTGCCCTGTCAGGAGAGCCAGTGAACCCATCAATACAAAAAAAGCTGGTTCGGCAAGCAATGCGAAGAGCGCTTCACGGCTGGCACCCATGCCCTCAAAACTACTGCCGGTATCAAGGGCCGAGATGATGCTGAAAAACCGGCCAAGGGCAAGTACGTATGCAAAAAAGATAAAATCCCCGTTAAAACTGATCAATCCCTTCGACTGGCCAAAGGGGACTACCAGAAGAGCCATTACGATAGAGGAGAAATAGATGGTGGGAGCTATCCGGAAGATGATCCCTGAAGTTTCCGGAAATACGGCGCCCTTCCGGAATAAACGGCTTACATCTTTCAGGGGTTGCATTATCCCCGGCCCCTTTCTTCCTGAAGCGATGCTCTTGGTCCGGTTAATCAATCCTGTGAAGAACAGGGCCGCAACGATGATGAGAAAAGCGCTTAACATTCTACAACTGTTTAAAGAATTCAATGAGCTGTGAAAACTTTCCGGACAGGATAGGGAAAATGATTACAGCCAATATAAAGAGGATTCCGTAAAGGATATAAACCTGTAATTTCCCGTTCTGGAGGAAAAGGAAGCGACCCATAAACCACTGCAATGCCCCGATGGGTTTGTCGATAAGCCACTTTTCCACTTTGTCATACGCATGTGATTCATAATGTCCGCCGGAAGGAAAGATCTCTTTAATTGTGGTTTCTTTTTTGGAAAACAGAAGGATAGACCTGAAAAGTTTGGTATAGCTTCTCACGAATGATCCTGCGGTATACTGAAGCCTGGGGGTTGGAGCTACATAGCCGCAACTCCAGGTGGGTGAAGTCCGGGATTTGGTTTTTCCGGTGACCCAAGCCCTCACTCCCCAGATAAGGAGGGTGATTCCGATCAGTCCCCAAGCTGACCATGCTACCGGATTCATGATGCCGGAGACACCGTTGAAAACCGGAAAAGCTTCCTGAAGCGGCATTTTCGTCAACAGAGCCACCGGATTTGACAGATAGTGAAGGAAGAAGCCGGGGAAAACCCCGATCATCACAATCAGCAATGCAATAATATATAAAGGGACAAGCTGAAATTTGGAAACTTCACTGACAGAAATGTGAGTCGTTTGCCGGGGATTTCCCAGAAAAATGATTCCAAAAGCCTTGGTAAAACAGAGAAGTGCAAAACCACCGATCAGCACAAGGGCAAGTATTGAAAAAACTATGGCTACCAGAACAACCAGGGAGGCATTTTCCAGCCAATTGTAAAGTCCTGCATAAATCAGGAATTCGGAAATAAACCCGTTAAAGGGAGGAATACCACAAATGGCAATGGCAGCAACAAGGAACAGGATGGCGGTATGAGGCATTTTTTTCATCACTCCGCCAAGATGCTCAATATGAAGTGTATGGGTTTTTTGGTACACATTTCCGGAGGTATAAAAAAGAAGCGATTTAAAAAGTGCGTGGTTCAAAACATGGAGCAGGGCACCTGCAAAACCCAGAGATGCCATCAGGTGATTCCCGTTGCCCAACCCGATGCAGCCAATACCTATCCCCATGCCGATAATGCCGATGTTTTCAATACTATGGTAAGCCAGCAACTTTTTCAGGTTATGCTGCACAATGGCGAGCATCACGCCATAAATTCCTGAAACCAGCGAAACTGCAAGCAACAGATAGCCCGCCGCAGTATAGTCCACGGGCAAAAGCAATAACATTCTCAAAATGCCAAAGATCCCGATTTTGATGATCACCCCCGACATGATGCCGGAAATATGAGCGGGTGCCGCAGGATGCGCATAAGGGAGCCAAGTATGAAACGGGACGAAACCTGCCTTAATTGCAAATCCCGTGATGAAACAGAGCAAGAGCATCAAGGAAGCGGCACCGGAACCCGCAGAGGCCACCTCCTTCAGTGCAAGAAAATCATAACTGCCGGTCAGGATTGCTGAATAAATAAATCCGGTCATCAGCAGCAGCAGGGAAATGTGCGATTGAATAAAAAAGTTAATCCCTGCTTTCACTGTGGCCCACTTTTCATGTTCAAAAATCACGGTCACAAAAGCTGCCAGCGTCATTAACTCCCAGGCTACCAGAAACAGGAGGCTGTTCTGGATTACGCAAAGTGCCAGAAGAGAAGCATGGAGCAATAAAAAGGAGGAGAAGTGAAGATGCAGTCCGGTTTTGGATACTTGATAGCTGTTTAAATAAAAAAGTCCGTAAAAGGCTCCGGTTATAAAAACAAAATTTATAATCAGCATAAACCATCCGGAAAGAGCATCCACCCGGAGAGGGATTTTTCCTGAAACCGGGTTGCCTTCCAGAATCAACTCAAAGGTTTCACCGGTTAAGGCATTGAAAGCCAATGGACCGGTTATTGCTGCCAGCAACAGGACAATCCCGAAAAAAAAATATTTCTGCCCTTGTCCCTTGAAAAAGGGCATCCCTGTCATCCCAGCAATGAG
>CAYYJE010000143.1:0-6473 GCA_964472165.1 uncultured Prolixibacteraceae bacterium
GGCTCAATCTGAGTGTGCTTCCCGTGGTCGACGACGACCACAACTATACCGGGGCCATTATTCTGGATGGACTTTCAGGCAGATTTGCCCGGCTTTTTTCACTTCAGGAACCCGGAGGAATCATCATCCTTCAAACTACCTGGAACAATTATTCTGCCAGCCAGATCAGCCAGATCGTGGAAGGCAACGATGCCCGGATCCTCGGATTGTTCGTGAACAGAATCGAACAATCGGACAATCTGGAAGTAACCATTAAGCTCGACAAAGTGGATTTGTCATCGGTTATTCAGACTTTCACCAGGTACGATTATCTGATTTCGGCCGTTTATATGGACGATTCTATGCTGAATGACATGTATGAAGACCGGATGGAGCAACTCCTCCGTTACATGAATATCTGAGTCAGAATGAAGATAGCAGTTTTCGGAACCCAGGTTCAGGGCGAATTTCTCCCGGTGTTGCAACAGTTATTCCAATACCTGAAAGAACAACGGGTTCAGGTCTGGTTCTATAAACCCTTTCACGACTACCTGAACCAGGAGATGCAGTACGCCCCCGCCTGTGAGGGGTTCTTCCATTCCCACCATGATTTCAGAAACGACATCAGGTTCATTTTCAGCATTGGAGGTGACGGCACATTTCTCCACTCTTTCCTGACTATCCGCAATTTTGATATTCCTGTAGTGGGGATAAACAGCGGCCGGTTGGGTTTCCTGGCTGACATATCAAGGGATGAGATCATCAAAGGGCTTACATCCCTGCTTCAGGGAAGTTACCAGGTTGTGGAACGCAGCTTACTTGAGGTAAACCTTCACGGAGCGCCCAATTTCGACTTCAACTATGCCCTGAATGAGATGACCGTGCTGAAGACCGACAGTTCATCAATGATTGTCATCCACGCACTCATCAACGGGGAATACCTGAACTCCATCTGGGCCGACGGAATAATCATCGCCACACCTACGGGATCCACCGCATATTCCCTGAGTGTGGGAGGTCCTATACTGACTCCCGATTCCGAAAATTTCGTGATTACCCCCATCGCTCCGCATAACCTGACAGTAAGGCCGGTAGTTGTCCCTGACCATTACGAACTGACATTAAAGGTGGAAGGGCGTGGAAATCAATATCTCACCTCCCTTGACAGCCGTTCTGTAAACGTAAACCTTTCCACCACCATCACAATAAGGAAAGCCGGATTTAAAGTGAAAACGATACACCTGCCTGGCCAGTCGTTTTTTCAGACCTTGCGAAACAAGCTGATGTGGGGCGCCGACAACCGTAATTGATAAATTTTCAGGACTTAACAATTTTTAACCTCCCTTTAGGTTTTATAAGGGCGACCAGGTACGGTTTTTTTCAAATTATATTACTTTTGTACCGCTCTTGATCATTTATGTTTAAGAGTTTTTTATTTACAGTTCATTGATTTATTGTAAGTTATGTGATCTTTACCGGACAGGGTCAATCAGGAACCGTTCCTCCGGCACTTGCAGCGGAACCACTGATTTCCTGAACGTTTAGGTTTAACCGACTTACCAACCCAAGAGAAATAATTTGTGCGTACCTGAAGCAGATTAAAGAATGAAATTAAAAGTCCGATGAGGAAGAAAATTTTAGTTTTGGCAGCAATGCTTTTTGCTGTTTCAGGGTATGGTCAGGTCACAGCCGACTTAGGGATTTGGGGTGGCGGATCGGGGTACCAGGGTGATTTGGAAGAAATGACCCTTGATCCCTCGGCATTTCCGGTTTTAGGTGCCTATTTCAGGTACAATTTTCACCAGAGAGCCGGGGTAAGAATGATGTTTCTGACCGGTAGGGTGGCTGAAAAAGGAAGTATCCAGAATTACAACTGGGAATTTGACAAGCCTGTTCAGGACCTGACCCTTCAGATAGAAATCAACTACCTCAACTATATGCTGGGAAATAACAAGGCGTCGTTTACCAGCTACCTGACGGGGGGGCTGGGGGTGATGTACTTTCCGGACTCCACAAGGGTTGAGGCATTGGCTATGATTAACCAGAGGCATCCCGATCTTGGAAATATTCCAGGTAAAGGCTCTGTAATCACAGCCACAATCCCTTTTGGCATGGGCATAAAAGCAAATGTGGGGAAACGGATTGGCATCGGCCTGGAATACCAGATGAGGAAGCTGTTTAGTGACAAGCTGGATGACCTTGACGATCCATTAAGTTATACAAAAGACAACGGCGAGATCATAACTTATACCGATTGGAAGCACAACAACGACTGGGTCGGGTTTCTGGGTATTCATCTCATCTATAAAATTTATCTGGGGAGCAAACCTTGTCCGGCTTACGATTCAAAAAATTAACGACGTGTTATTGAAGGAAAAACTGCATATCGACAAATTACCGCAACATGTGGCCATCATTATGGATGGAAACGGCCGATGGGCTGCCCGGCATGGCAATACCCGCACATTCGGACATGAACAGGGAATTGAGGCTGTCCGCTCCACCGTGGAAGGTGCCGGAGAAATCGGCATTCGCTACCTGACCCTGTTTGCCTTTTCCACCGAGAATTGGTCAAGGCCCCGTGAGGAAGTGGAAGCCCTGATGGGTCTTTTGGTGTACGCCATCGAAGCAGAAACTGAAAACCTCCTGAAGAACAATGTTCACGTGGCTGTTATCGGCGATATTTCCAAGCTTCCGGAACACGTAAGCCTGAAACTGAACAGTTGTATCGAAAGATTAAAAAACAATACGGGTCTTACGGTAATTCTTGCATTGAGCTACAGTTCAAAATGGGAAATTATCGAAGCTGTGAAAAAAGTGGCTGCCGATGCCTCTGCCAAAAAAATCAATCCCGACCATATCGACAATGAACTATTTGAAAAATACCTGGTCACCTCCGGAATCCCCGATCCTGACCTGCTGATCAGAACCAGCGGAGAGTACAGGATCAGCAATTTCCTGTTATGGCAAATTGCATATTCAGAACTCTACTTCACCGAAAAGCTTTGGCCCGACTTCAGAAAAGAAGACCTTTTTGAAGCCATCGCCGACTTTCAGAACCGTGAAAGGAGATTCGGGATGACCAGTAATCAGATAGTGCCTTAATTTATTAGTTACTCAGGATGCGAAAGAGAATTTTACCCATACTTTTTATTCTGTTATTTTCTGTACCCGGAACATGGGCACAAGTGATTGACAGTACACTTTTTTCAGTTTACTATTCAAGCCCGAAAAAGCTGACCATTGCCGGCATTGAAATCTCGGGGATCAAGTATCTCGACAGGGATGTACTTGTACAATTGTCAGGACTTAGTGTAGGGCAGGACGTGGATATCCCCGGAGAAGAGGTATCTGCTGCCATCAAGAAATTGTGGCAACAAGGGCTGTTCTCCGATGTAAAAATTACGGCCACGAAAATAACGGGCAACAACGTCTGGATTGAAATCTACCTGCAGGAAAGACCACGGTTGGGAGACGTCAATTACAGCGGAATTTCCAAGTCGGAAAAAGACGACATTACCGAAAAGGTTTTGTTGCTGAAAGGGAGTCAGGTTACCGACAACCAGATCAACAATGCCCAGCGCCTGATCAAAAATATTTTCCTTGAAAAGGGCTTCCTGAATACCGACGTCACCATAATCCAGCGCGACGATACCACCCAGGCCAACACTGTAATCCTGGACATCAAAGTGGACAAAAAGGAAAAGGTTAAAATCCAGGACGTTATCATACACGGAAATAAAGAAGTCAGCAGTTTTATGCTGGAAAGGTCCATGAAAAAAACCAACGCCAAAAAGCTGGTTAATTTTTTCAGGACCAAGAAGTATCTGGAAGATAAGTTCAGGGAAGACAAGGTTAACCTGGTCAAGAAATACAATGAAAAAGGATACCGCGACGCAGTGGTTTTGAGTGACACAATCTATCCGTCGGATAAGAAAAACCGTGTCAATGTGGAAATCTGGGTGGAAGAGGGTGACAAATACTATTTCAGGGATATCAAATGGGTAGGAAATACAGTCTATCCGGCCGATTACCTCAATACCTTCCTGGGAATCAAGAAAGGGGATGTTTTCGACCAAAAACTCCTGAACAAGCGGTTGCTCGAGGATGAGGATGCGGTGATTAACATGGCCTATCAGGACAATGGCTACCTTTTTTCACAGATCGAGCCGGTTGAAGTCAACATCACCAAGGATTCCATCGACCTCGAGATGAGGGTTTACGAAGGGAAACAGGCCACCATCAACAAAATTGGGCTGCAGGGAAATTCAAAAACCCATGAGCATGTGGCACGCCGTGAGCTGAGAACCTACCCGGGAGACCTTTACAGCAAAAACAACATCATCCGTTCCATCAGGGAGCTTGCTCAATTGGGCCATTTTGATCCCGAAGCCATCGTCCCTGATGTGGTACCCCATCCTGAAGACGGAACGGTGGATATCAATTACCAGGTGGAAGAAAAAGCCAACGACCAGATCGAACTTTCCGGAGGATGGGGTGCCGGTATGTTTGTCGGATCGGTCGGACTGAAATTCGCCAACTTCTCGGCCCGGAATATTTTCAATAAAGAGGCATGGCGCCCGTTACCCAGCGGTGACGGACAAACCCTGAGCCTTCGTTATCAGACCAGCGGTCAGTATTACAAAACTGCCAGTCTATCATTTTTCGAACCCTGGCTGGGTGGGAAAAAACCGAACTCCTTCTCCGCCTCCTTTTCCTATTCCCGTGTGAATTTCAGCGCCAACAAATACTACCAGAACTACTACAACAATCCTTACGGAGGATATGGCGGTTACGGAGGTTATTCGCCATACGGTTACGGTGGGTATTCCCCATATGGCTATGGCGGATATTCACCCTATGGTTACGGAGGATATGGAGGCTATGGAAGTTCCTACGGCGGATATGGCGGGTACTACCCCACTTACCAGTACAATTACGAATCGGAAAATGAGGATACCTCAGATGATGAAATCTGGGAAACCCTGGCTCTGTCAATTGGGTACGGATATCGTCTCTCCTGGCCCGATGACTACTTCACCGTAACCCACGAATTGGGTGTGGAACACTATTTCCTCCAGAACATGGCCAGCTATTTCGATTTTCTGGCCGACAAGGAAGGGAAAGTGAATGGCACCAGCAACAATGTAAGTTTCAAAACGGTGATCGGAAGGAATTCCGTTGACAATCCGCTCTACTCCCGGAAAGGATCGGCTTTCTCGCTTTCGCTGAAAGTGACTCCCCCCTACTCCTGGTTTTCAAAAACCGACTGGAGCGATCCGGATGTCTCCAATGCCGACAAATACCGGTGGATTGAATACCACAAATGGCTTTTCAAGGGACAATCCTATAATTCACTCAGCAGGAACTCCAACCTGGTGCTCAGGACTGCTTTTGAACTGGGATTTCTCGGTTATTTCGATGAAAACCGGCAATCCCCGTTTGAAGGATTCATTGTGGGAGGTTCGGGAATGTCGGGTTACAGCTACTACGGAACCGACTACGTGTCGATGCGCGGATACAAGGACTATAGTCTGAGTTACAAACGGAACGGGTCCAAGATGTATTCCAAATTTACCATGGAGATGAGGTACCCCGTCACCCTTAAACCCAGCGCTACCATTTATGCGCTGACGTTTCTGGAAGCAGGAAATACCAACGACCTTTTCAAAGACTATAATCCCTTCAAATTATACCGTTCTGCAGGTGTGGGTGTCCGGATTTACCTCCCCATGTTTGGGTTGATGGGCATCGACTGGGGATATGGATTTGATGACATCCCATGGAACAGGGACGCTGCAGGAAGCAACTTCCACTTCGTGATCGGACAGCAGTTCTGATCATTATAAATTTGGCGCACTATTTGTAAAAGCATACACAGATTCATAAAACTTAAAGTTCAAGTCCATGAAAAAACTGATTTTAACGCTAGGATTTATTGCCCTGATGGCAACTGCCGGTTTCGCACAGAAATTTGCGTTCATAGATTCCGAATATATTCTGGAAAACATCCCGGCTTTCAATGCTGCCCAGGAACAGCTCGACCAATTGTCGAAGCAATACCAGAAGGAACTGGAAACGATGTATGCCGACATTGAAAAAATGTACAAGGATTTTCAGGCCGAAAGTGTCTTGTTGTCCGAAGACATGAAACGCAAACGGGAAGATGTGATCATCACCCGGGAAAAGGAGTACAAAGAGTTGCAGCGCAAATACTTTGGCCCTAACGGCGAATTGTTTAAAAAACGGCAGGGG
Organism: uncultured Prolixibacteraceae bacterium; assembly: GCA_964472165.1. Lineage (GTDB taxonomy): Bacteria > Bacteroidota > Bacteroidia > Bacteroidales > Prolixibacteraceae > UBA1413. The sequence continues at coordinate 6,235 of CAYYJE010000143.1, forward strand.
CTGGTGCAGCCTATCCAGGACGATGTATTTACCGCAGTGCAGGAAATTGCCGACGAAGGAGCCTATGCCGTGATTTTTGACAAGGCGGGAGGAGCATCTCTTTTCGTAACCAACCCCAAATTTGATCTGAGTGACCAGGTTTTGCAAAAACTTGGATATAAATAATTATAATTTCTATATTTGTGACCAAAATTTAAATTTCAACATTGATCATGAGAAACTTATCAAAAATTTTCATC
>CAYYJE010000144.1:0-6432 GCA_964472165.1 uncultured Prolixibacteraceae bacterium
GGCAATGCAATTTTCGACCGGGCGCTGAAAGAGGTGGCCAATCCGCTGAGGATGATATATCCTGAATCGCAAAAGATGGGCATCCCGCAGATAAACCCGGTAATTCCCAATGCCGGACCGCTGTGTTTCTCCCCTGTCCGGGAAAGAATAAAACCGGCAATGCTCGCCATCCCTCCGGTTTTATCCAGCGTAATCCCGATAATGGCTCCCAGAATAATCAGGAACCCTATCGATGCCATCGTATTGCCAAAACCACTCTTCAATGTGGTAACGATAGTTTCGGGAGGAAGGGTGGCAAAAGCCAGAAAAACCGAAACCAGGAACAAGGCCACAAAAGCTTTAATCTTTAAAACCGAAGTCAGCCAGATTACAGCCAATATGCTGACAATCACGAATATTGAGATCAGGGAAATGCTCATGTTGTCGTTACAAATCCCTACGACAACACCTCAAACAACAGATAGGCCACGATCAGTGTAAATATGATATTGAAGGTCTGTCCGATAAGGAAGGCATAGAGCGGCTTTTTGCTCTCCATGGCTTTCAGGTCGGCAAAACGGGTTTCGAGTCCGATACTGATAAAGGCCAGGTTAAACCAGAAATTGGCGAACGATTTCATAACTTTCCCCGAGGCCTTGGCGGTTTCCGGGTTGAGAAGGAAGGAAAAGACAAGGGAGGCAATGATAAAACCCAGCACGAATTTGGGGAAACGCTCCCAGATTATTTTCATGGAAACCTTTCCACGTCCGTTTTCTCCCTTGCTGCGGTAAGCCCAGTAAACCGATATCAGGAAAGCGGCAACCCCCAGCAGTACATTCTGCGAGAATTTTACGATGGTGGCATATTTTAATCCAACCTCCCCTGCAATGGTACCGGCAGCGACTACCGCTCCCGTGGTGTCGATGGTTCCTCCCATCCATGCCCCCGTGACCATATCAGAAAGCCCGATCCATTTGGCCAGTGCCGGCATCAGCACCATCATGGGAATGGCCACTATCAACACGATTGAAATGATAAAGGAGAGTTTCTTCTTATCCCCGTTGATCGCCCCGGCAGTGGCAATGGCTGCAGAAACCCCACAGATGGAGACCCCGCTGGCCAGCATGGTCGCAAACTCATCGTCCACCTTCATCTTCCGGGCAACCCACCACGTGAAATACCATACTGCGATGACCACAATAACCGCCTGGATCAGACCAAAAGAGCCTGCCGACAGGATATCCCCGAAAAGAATGGTAGATCCTAACAGCACCAAACCAGTCTTGACATAAAACTCCGACTGGGCGCCTGCCCTGAGCCAATCGGGAAGTTTTACAAGGTTACCAATCAGTAACCCCAGAGCCAGTGAGAAAATTACGGTTTCCAGCCCCAGGTTCTTAAATCCCGTAAAGGAAGAGATGAATTGGGCCAGGAAGGCCAGGAGACACACCGCGATAAAACCGGTGATAAAATTTCTCAATTGCTTTCCACTCAGCACGATTCCCAGCATGGAAGCTACCCCAAAGATGAGCAGTGTGGAAAAGAGGGAGACAAATAATGAACGGGAATTGAAAACATTAACAATACCGGTGTAATCGTTCCACCCTGCCTTGCCCCCGAAAGTGGGAGTAGTAAGGGTATACCCTGCGGCAATCACAAATACGATCATGCCAAATCCCAAAACTACGGAAGCCCAATCCTCCCCGATGTTCCAGGGCTTACGGGCAGTAGTACCATTTTCTGCAGCCATAATCTCTTTTTTGATGAATGGTATAATTAAGAATAGTTACTTTTTCAGCTTTAGTAGGCAAAGATCAGAACAATTGCGAATAATTCAATAAGTATAAAATGGTATTTTTGACCGTTTCCACCCCACAATTGTAACAATATTAGAATGATTTTCTATTTTCGACCTCAATTCCATCTTATCGGAAAAACCATTTAAACCTAATATTTTAAACACATGAAGAGAGTTACAATTCTCCTTTGCCTGGCACTTATATGCAGCTTCACCCGAGTGATGGCCCAACAGGAAGAGAGCTTTAAACCTTCCGGAAAAGCGGAGGTGCGCATCTTCACCAATTTCACTTCGTCATTTTCTGACGGCAACAACTTCAACAAGTTCGATGTTACCCGTGCCTATCTGGGGTATATCTATGATTTCTCCAAAAATTTCAGGGGTAGAATCACCTACGACGTCGGTAATCCCGGCGCCGGGAAGAACTTTTACTCCGGATTCCTGAAATTTGCCTATCTGCAATACAAAAACGACAAATTCAGTCTGATGGGAGGAATGATCCCGCTGTACCAATATTCCCTGACTGATGAAAAGTGGGGGTATCGTTACATATTGAATCCTTTACACAATGAATACGGCTTTGGTACGCCTGCCGATATGGGTATCGGCGCCGAATACAAATTTGCTCCCTGGATGAGTGCCGACCTGATCCTGGTAAATGGGGAAGGCTTTAAAACGATGGAAGGGGACTCTACATTTAAAGCCGGAATCGGCATCAACATTCACCCTGTTAAAGACCTCCTTGTCAGGGCCTATTTCGATACCATGAAAAGAGATGCAGCCAACCAGCAAACTTCGGAACTGTTGGCTGTTTATGAAAACAATAGCTTTAAACTTTCGGCCTCCTACAACTACCAGAAAGACCACGGACTGGTCAAAGGAAATGATTACAGCGGATATACCTTTAACGGATCACTTTTTCTCAAAGGGATCACGCTCATCGGCCGATACGACAACCTGGAATCTGTCACCAAAAGCGGTGCATCAAATCCATGGAATATTGCGAAAGACGGGCAGTTTTTCCTTGCAGGCCTCGAATTTGCACCGGTTAAAGGAGTCAAATTGTCACCCAACTACCAGGGATGGAAGCCCGCAGACTCAGGAAGACCCTTTGTTTCAAGGCTCTCCCTGCATGTCGACATCAAGATCTAGCCTTTTTGCCTTTTTTTTGACCACCCCGTCCCTGCTGTGACGTGACGGGTTCTCTATTCTTCTTCTCTCCGGGTACCGTTTATTTTGAATAATTTGAAAATATCGACGATGACGACGGGCAGGAAGGAGAGGATGGCAACAGTCCACCAGTGAGTGGCGTCCATGGTGGTAAGGCTGAAGGCATCACGTACCGAGGGTACCAGCAGCACCACCAGGGCCAGCAGGGCCGAAACAAAGATGGCGCCGATCAGCGGTTTATTCTGCAGCGGGTTAATGGTCAGTGATGACCGCTTGTTGGAGTGGAGGTTGCGCACATGGACGAGCTGGGCAAACATAAGGGTGGCGAAGGCCATGGTCTGTCCCAGTACCTGTCCGCCGTCGCGTACTCCGATAAGATAGGCCGCCAGCGGAAGGCCTCCGATCATGAGGCCCTGGTAGAGGACCCTCCAGATCATTCCGCGGCTCATAAATCCTTTTTCAGATCTTCGGGGTTTGCGTTTCATGATATCTTTCCCGGCGGGGTCGACACTCAGGGCGAGGGCCGGCAGGCTGTCGGTGACCAGGTTGACCCACAGGATGTGCACCGGGAGAAGGGGTGTTCCCAGGTTCAGGACCGAAGTAATCAGCAGCAGGAAAATTTCCCCGACATTGGTAGAGAGCAGGAACTGAATGGCTTTGAGGATGTTGTCATAGATTCTTCGGCCTTCTTCCACGGCAGTGACGATGGTGGCGAAGTTGTCGTCGGTGAGGACCATGTCGGCGGCACCTTTGGCCACGTCAGTGCCCACGATACCCATGGCGGCGCCGATGTCGGCCTGTTTCAGCGCAGGAGCGTCGTTGACACCGTCACCCGTCATGGCCACCACATCCTTCTGTTTTTGCCAGGCTTTGACAATGCGCACCTTGTGTTCAGGCGCCACCCGGGCATAGACTGAATAGGCGGAGATATTCTTTTCCAGCTCTTCGTCACTCAGTTTTTCGAGTTCGCTGCCTGTGATGGCCAGGTCGCCTTCGCGGAAAATGCCAATTTCCCGGGCTATGGCCATGGCGGTGGCTTTATGATCGCCGGTGATCATCACGGCACGAATGCCTGCGGTTTTGCATTTGGCCACGGCTTCAATCACTTCGGGCCGTGCCGGATCGATCATCCCAAGAAGCCCGGCGAAGACCAGGTCGTCCTCGAGGTGGCCTATCGAGACATTATCGGGGGTTCCCGGCATATCTTTGTATGCCATGGCCAGAACCCGCAATGCCGAGTCGGCCATGGCCAGGTTGGCGGTATGAATCAGTTCCCTGTCTTCGGATTCCAGGGGCCTCACTTCCCCGTCGATAACAATCCGGGTACATACACTCAATACTTCGTCCAGCCCACCCTTCACGTGAATGCGGGTGAGGGATTCTGACATGCGGTTGACCGTGGTCATCCGTTTCCGTTCCGAATCAAAGGGAATTTCGGCTACACGGGGATACTTCTCTTCCATCTCCTCCTTGTAGATGCCATATAAAATGCCGAAGTCGAGGAGGGCGGTTTCCGTGGGGTCGCCCGTGAATTCCACCTTGCCATCTTCGTCGAAGCGCAGGCGTGCGTCGGCACAAAGAAGTGAAATGGAGAGAAGGAGGTTTTCCTCACGATTGAGGGAGACCCCTGGGGCACTCCGGTTGATGGCATCGTGCTTGTGGTTGACATAAGCCTGTACCACGGTCATCTTGTTCTGGGTAAGGGTTCCCGTTTTGTCGGAGCAGATCACCGTGGCGCTTCCCAGGGTTTCCACCGAAGGGAGGGTGCGGATGATGGCATTCTTTTTCACCAGGCGCTGAACGCCAATGGCCAAAACCACTGTCGACACAGCGGGCAGTCCTTCGGGAATGGCGGCCACGGCCAGAGTCACCGCGGTCATAAACATGTCGATCACGGAGTTGCCGTAGAGGATGCCTACTCCAAAGATTACGGCGCAAATAACCAGTGCGGCGATTCCCAGGATCTTGCCCAATTGCTCCAATCTCCGGCTCATAGGAGTTTCGGTGTCAACGGTATGCTGCAGCATGTCGGCAATCTTGCCCACTTCGGTATTCATGGCCGTGGCGGTGACGATGCCCCGTCCCCGTCCGTAGGTCACCATCCCGCTTGAAAAGGCCATGTTGGTGCGGTCGCCCAGGGGCACTTCCTCACTGGCTAACGGAGCCGTCTGTTTTTCCACCGGCATTGACTCGCCTGTCAGGGAGGATTCCTGGACCTTCAGGTTGATGGTTTCTATCAGCCGAAGGTCGGCGGGAATGACATCACCGGTCTCCAGAATGACCATATCACCGGGAACCAGTTCCCTGGTCGGAATCTGACGTACCTGCCCCCCACGGAGGACTTTGCTCAGAGGAGCCGCAAGGTTCCGCAGCGCTTCGAGCGACGATTCGGCCTTCTTCTCCTGGTATGCTCCGATAAAGGCGTTCAGGACCAGGATCCCCAGAATGATCAGGGTGTCGAAAAATCCTTCCCCTTCCATATAGCCTACAACTCCCGAAATCGCGGCTGCAAGCAGCAGGATGATGATCATGAAGCTCTTAAACTGCGAGAAAAACATCACCAGGAAGCTTTTTTTCCTTCCTGCGGTGATTTCGTTGTAGCCATACAGCTTCAGCCGTTGTGCGGCTTCAGCACCTGAAAGCCCTGCAGTTGCGCTGACGGATAATTCGCGGAGCAGCTCCTCGCCACTCTTGTTGAACACTTGTGCCATATCAGAGAATCAATTCATTTACTTTTTGAGGGTGCAAAGATAATCAGAAAGGGGAAATTGCGCGCAACCTGCCAGACAGCCTGTATCCTGCGACTTTCCGTGGTTTTAATGCCGTGTGCAGGTCAGCTTCAGAGGACTTGATTTCCAATCCCAAAATATGGTATGGTTTTGGTGTTGGTAAACTGACGATTTCAATATTTGTTACTTTTATACGTTTAATCAACAAATGACAGTTATATGAAGAAGAAATCAATACTGAGTCTGATGTGTGTCTTGTTCCTAAGTTCCGGGATTACGGCCCAGGTATGGATTCAGCAGGTCATGTCGCCCACGCAGATCAATAAATATGCGGCCCACCATCTGGTGCTGGTCGATTTCTGGGCTACCTGGTGCGCCCCCTGTATCAATGTGGGGAGAGCACTGTTCTTGTAACAGTTTTGAATTTGGCGGGCACAGTCACTTCTTCCACCCTTTCGGGAGTATCAATGATCCTGCGTTTGATGGTGTTATTCTGCACTAATTTTCATAAAAACCCGTGCGATTATGAAATTTAACAGGCATATGCCCGCCACTTAATTCCAGGTATGGGCCATATGGCACTTATAATGCCAATTCCCTGAAGGCTTCAAAAACCAGAAATGCCGGCCATACCAGCGCTTTCAGAAATCCCAGCACACCCATCCAAAACCCGGTGGCCTGTGAAATAAACCATACAGCCGCCCCGATAAACCCAAGTCCGTAAATGGCACCTGACCCCCCATGCGAATGATTTTT
>CAYYJE010000145.1:0-2252 GCA_964472165.1 uncultured Prolixibacteraceae bacterium
TGCACCTGCGTGTGAATGAAAACAATGCAGAAACTGTGCTTACATTTTTCGGTATTCCTGTCAAGGGTGTCAACTGAAAAAAATTCCGGCGGGATCCCTGATCCGGAAGAGAGGCTGCGGCGATTCAATTCACCGCAGCCTTTCTCTTTTTACGGACCACATAGAAGGGTTGTCCATGGAATCATCCCGGTGGCCGGATTTTATGGCCATCTTGCAGATTTGATACAAATAGCCCGTGACGAACCTGTTTATTTTGTAACTTGTATGGGGTAAACCGGTGTATTGCTGCCGTCATGAAAAGGAAAACCATCATTCTCATCCACGTGCTTTACTGGTTCTATATCATCAACCAGTTCCTGTTCCCTTTGTATGTCGGTCAGCATAAGTATCCCGGGATGGCAGAAACGCAATATCTGAAGGAGGTGATTGTCGGCCTTTTCCTGAATGTGCTGACTTTTTATACCATCTACTTCACCTTCCCCAGGATCATTGCCCTGAGAAACAAAACATCGGGTGTGGCAATAATGCTTCTTCTGCTGGGTTCCCTGACGGCAATCAGACTTCCTGTCGACTGGGTTTTATCAAAATTCCCCGGGAAAATTCCGGAAAAGGAGTTGGTTATGGAATGGGCCAGGGTATGGAACCATTTGCGGCTCACGGTGATCACATCGATTTATGCCATACTGATCCGGTACCTGATTGATGCGATTGAGGCCCAGAAGTTGAAAGCCGAGCTTAACAACCAACGGCAGGCCGGGGAACTGGCTTTGCTCCGCTCACAAATCAATCCCCACTTCCTCTTCAACACGCTGAATAACATCTATTCTCTGGTTTACCAGAAATCGGATGAGGCACCAGGGGCTGTGATTAAGTTCTCTTCGATAATGCGGTATGTGCTGTACGAGGCGAATGCCGAGAGGGTTCCGCTCGGGAAGGAGATCGAGTACCTGGAAAGCTATGTGGAATTGCAACAGTTACGTTTCCGGCAATCCGGAATGGTTTCCATGAATGTGGAAGGGAACATGGAAGGGGTTGCTATTGCACCCATGCTTCTCATTCCCTTTGTGGAAAATGCGTTTAAACATGGCCTCAGAAACAGGCAACCAGCCATTACCATTCACGTCAGGGTAAACCTTAATGCTGTTGACTTTTCCATTTCCAATTATATCCGGAAAAACACGCAGGTCCAGGAATCAAGTTATCCGGGGTTGGGCATTTCCAATATCCGCCGCAGGCTTGAACTGCTGTATCCTGACCGGTTTACTTTTCAGGCCGGAGAAACAGAAGAAATGTTTAAGGTGAAATTGCACATTGCACTTTAGTAAATAAATGAAAATTAATTGCATTGCCATCGACGATGAACCTCTGGCCCTGGATATTATCAGTGCCTAAAAAAGAAAGATCATGACGCTGATGAATGCGCGGGGGATTGAGGATATGCTCAAGGAACCCCGTTTCTGCAGAGTTCACAAATCGTGGTTTGTCGCACCTGAGAAAATTGATTACGTGGAAAGAAAACATATCAGGATTGGAAACGAGCACATTCCGGTCAGCGAAACCTATCAGAAACACTTCTTCGAACTGATAGAAAAGAACAAATTGAGTTAATCCGGCAAGTTGCCCTTTTTGTTCTGTCAATTTAGCTACTTTAAGGGTAACCCGGTTAACGGTTACTTTTCCGGATACACCGAACGGTTTTGCATCCTCCTTTTTATCGGGGTAACTTTCATTCATCAAAGCAATTAACAATGTTTCAAAAAAAAAGGAGGATGAAGCCATGAAAAAAATTGTTGCCGTTTTTGTTGTCGTCATGCTGGCTTTTATGGCCACGGCCTATGGCGGAATGAACTATGTAATCGTTGATGGGAAAACCTATTTCAGCGAGGAGGTGAAAGTCGGGATCAGCAGCGTAAAGGTGGTCACCGATGAAGGACTGATATTAAAAGCCCCTTTAAAGAGGGTGGATGCCTATATGGTGGATGGGAAAGTTTATGAAAGGCTGCCACTGGTTTGTTGCAACGGGAAGGTAAAATGTACGGCCTTGTTGGAACTGGTGGCACACCGGAACGGACTCCGGCTTTACAAGTATCATTCCAGCGACACTACTTTGGGGTGCCCTTTGGGGGATAAGCAGAATGAAGAATCGATATTCCTGGTCTACAAGGAGGGAAAACTTCATTTACGGGTAAACAAAGAAAATGGAGTAACCGTGCTTGCTTTCTTCAATGTGCCCTGCAATCTGGATATCTGAT